>JBGUQP010000446.1:0-2033 GCA_045131145.1 Lachnospiraceae bacterium
CTCTTCCGAGAGTTTAAGGAACTCTTCAAGCGTCATTGCCGAATTACCAAGCTTCTCCATCAGCAGATGGGCAAGATTACCACTTTCATTAGCGGCCATTACATCAAAAGGCCTTTCATCATCCGGTTCCGGTATTCCAAGAATCTTAGAGAGCATAAACTTTCTTGGACAGGCGAAAAATGAATCAAGTGCCGAAGGGGAATACTCACGCTCAAGATCACCGCTGATATTTACAGCTCCCTTAACGCCCCGGGAAACACGTTCTGTTACTATCTTCCCGTCATTATATGCCTGCCCGACATTCCTGGTAACCAATATGGCCGGCGTGAAGTATTCCACCTTTTCAATATGGTCTTCCATTTCCTTCGATGTCGCATTCTTACCTTTTTCTTCACGGAAAAGCTCATATATGAGCGAAGATGCGTTATCCTTCTTAAGCTCGGATACATTAAGTCCCGCATAAGATATATGTATAATAGATCCAAGATCAGCAGCCAAATGGGCAAGCGAGAGCAATCGGTCCCGCTTAAGCGTTATCCTTCCATCTGATGTTAAATACTGTGCTTCTTTTCCAAACAGGTTTATATCTGCATCAAGCAGGAGATAATTCTCCCTTGGTGAGCCCGGATAATTGCCTGCCGAAAGCCCTGCGATATACAGATCTTCCATTATAGATGACAGTGCTCCGTCTATACCGGTAACAAAAAGCTTCCCCTCCTCGCTCTTCCCACTGGCAACGCCGAGTTTTAAGACATTCATTATCATATCCTCCGTTGCCTGCTCTGCGCCGGATGCACGTATTATCTTAAGCTCCTCATAGATCGTGGTGGATGCAGCCATATCAAGACCCATCAACAGTTTCTGAGCATTGGTCTCGATCCCTTTCCGTATATAGGCGTAATTCCTTATGAAGTCTTCTGCCGGAAGGGACAACTCCTTTGCAAGCACTTCAAGAAACGGTATGCACAGTTTCTTTTTAGTGAATGTCCTGTAATCACGCTTGTCATTTGGATCTGTCAGCTTCTCCTCTTCCGCCACTGCCTTTTTGAAATCATCAAGACGCTTTGTATTCACCGCGGCATCATTGGTAAGCCTGATACCACCGAGTACTTCGTGAAATGTATCCCAGCTGAAATCTTTATCAACTTCCGGATAGAGATCATATAACTTCTTTCGGTCAAATGCGGGACTTGAGAACATTGCCTCTATGGCTGCAGACCCAAAGAAACCGTCTGTCATCCACTTATAATAAAGGACAAGCAGCCTTGCCGGGTTTGAATTGATAATGGGGATGCCGCAGCCGAATGTGACCGGTATATCATATAGAAGTGCGTAATCAAAGAACAGCTGGCCGTAGGTAGTGGCATCTGTCACAGCCACCGTACATTTATCCAGTGTTTTACCGGAATATATTTCAGTCAGTATGGTTTCTACTTCATTGGCCGCTCCATAGCAGTTCTTATAGCTTTCTATCTTAAGATCAGCCGGAGTTACTTCAAACAGTGTCTGCAGGTCGCTTTCCTTAAAGCTGCCTCCCGACAGTTTGTTGATCAAGGTCCTTTCCAGGGGATTTAAGGGATATTCCTTAAGAACACAGAAATCCGCATCAATCACCTGACATTCATCCAATGCCTTACGGATCAGTGATACGGAATCAATGAGGTTTCTGTCTTTAATGATCTTCTTATAACTATGATATGCACGGACTAATGCATCATTCTTCTCTGTAAAAATACCTTTTCCAAGGATATCATCTATCTTCTTTTCCTCATTACCGTCAGCTATAAGATTCCTGCTGAGCCTTATAGCCTTAGCGATCTCCCTAATATCGGAATATGTCGTCTTACCGAAATATTTCTCACCCTTAACCGCCTCTGCCATGATAGCGGTCTCCTCACGGGAGCTTATAAAATCTTCCCTGATGGCAATGCCTGAACGCATTAAAGCTAAGCGTGCCAGTTCACCGGCTCCGCATATCCTTAAGTTGAAGGAGTTTATGCCATGCATTGCAAGGGTTTTTGTCAATTCAGCTG
>JBGUQP010000447.1:0-2644 GCA_045131145.1 Lachnospiraceae bacterium
AGAAATAAAAAGATCATTGGTAAAAAAATAAGAGCAGCATAAATCAGGTCATAGAATACATAAGAAATAAGAGCGATCATCAAAAGATAAATAAAGCAGTATCTGGCTGTTTCTGCCGGGGTCATCCGGTATTCATCATATTTCATCTGTTTTTATCCCGGCCCTCCTTAACTTATCCACATGGAGCATATCGTTTATCCTTCTCAATTCCCCGTATATCCTGCCTCTTTTTTCTTCCTTCTCATCAAAAACATATATCGGGTTTGTAATGATCTCTCCATTCTCACAACCTGTTACCTCCCTTATCTCCATAAGTCTCCTTGACTTGTCACGAAGCCTTGATAAATGTATGATGATATCGATTCCAGATGCCATTTGGCGTCTTAAGGCCGATATTGGTATCTCCGTATGCAGCATCATCATCGTTTCAAGACGTGATAAGGCATCATGTGCACTGTTTGCATGTATGGTTGACATCGATCCGTCCTGTCCCACATTCATCGCCTGGAGCATGTCTATCGACTCGCTTCCCCTGACCTCACCCACTATGACTCTGTCGGGTCTCATCCTCAGAGCGGTTTTTATAAGGTCTCTTATGGTTATGGCATTACATCCTTCCACATTGGCATTTCGGGCTTCCAGTGATACCAGATTGGATATCCCCTGTATTATCAGCTCGGCACTGTCCTCTATGGTAATGATCCGTTCACTGTCCGGAATATATCCGCTCAGCACATTTAAAAAGGTCGTCTTACCGGCACCTGTCCCTCCGCTTATAAGAATGTTATACCTTGCCTTTACAAGTGTCTTAAGATAATCAAGAACCTCTTCGTTCACAGACCCAAGGGCAATAAGGGATGCTCCGTCTATCGGAACCTTTGGAAACCGTCTTATCGTTAGTATCGGCCCGTTTACTGCGATCGGTTCAAGTACGACATTCACTCTCGATCCATCCTTAAGTCTTGCATCAACTATAGGCGAGGCTGCATTTACGGTCCTGTTGGCGCCTGCCACTATCTGCTGGATGATATCCGAAAGCCTCTCCTTGGAATCAAACTTACGTCCCGTATCATAGAGGGCTCCTCCCTTCTCTATAAATATGGAATGCATCCCGTTGACCATGATCTCCGTTACCGCCGAATCATCCATAAGGTCCTGAAGGACATCCAGTCTTCTCATTGCATTGAACACATCCCTGCGGATACTGAGCTTATCCGACAGAAGAAGCGATACCTGCCTGTTCTTAAGCCGGATCTTGTCATCAATGAGCCTTAAGACCTCATCATCATCTATATCAAGCCTTCCTTCAAGCTCTCTCTGAACTTCCTTTTTTATTTCCCTGCTCTTTAAGCTTATCAGTTCTTCCCTCTTCATCCTGTCTTCTCACCGCATATCTCATTTCTTATATATCTTGACAGCCTGCTGTGCTTCAGATCCGAGAGTGATCCGTCTATATCTTCAAAATAGGGAAACTTTAGCTTGACTATCCTTGAATCAAGTTCTTCTCCTCCCGGACACCTAAGCAGCATATCGGTAAAGTCCTTAAGCTTGGCAACAGAGAAACTGTCCTTTCTTAAAGGGGTGTAAATCTCGGAGCAGACATTCATAAGATCAAGGGCACCTCTTACCGCATCTGATATATCAAGTATTATCGACCCGAATCTTCCCGAAGATGTGAGATCGCTTAAAAATGACATCCAAACGGAAGGTTCAACCTCCTGCAGTTCAAAGGGTGACCTGGCCGGAATGAGTACATTTAATCCATCCATCCTGACCGTATATCTGAACATTATGTTGAAGATATCTTCCGGGTGAAGTGAATATTCATACATCAGATCAAGCAGAGAACCTTCAGTCTTTATATTAAGCATCTCATAAAGTCCGCTGTAGCCCTCAAGGTTTATATAAAGTGAAGGTCTTTCTTCGGCAAGTATCTGTCCAAGAGTCATCGCGAAGGTACTCTTAAGTGTGTGATTTACCGGGGAATAAACTCCGATCAGCCTGACGCCCTGATAATACTTAGTCTCCTCACTGATCCTGTGCCTTGATTCAATATCATCTCCTATAATGCTAATAAGGTTCCGTGCCGACTGATATTTATATATCGTTCTGCCTTCATTGCCGGCTGCAGCCCTGTCCTCGGTAAGAATGTAATGTCTCTTCACCTTTGACATATTTATAAAGTCCCCGTCTTCATAAAAGCTGTTTGCTTTACTTAAGAATTCCTCCTGTATAAGCAGAAGGGATATATCCTTTCCCTTTGTATCAGCTGCAAAAGTCTCAGGATCTGTGTAGGCTTCCACTTCATACCCGCATTCATTTCTGCGGATATAATCGGCAAGGGAAGATGCGTAATCCCTGTCGCAGTCGCATACGATCAATCTTCTGTTATTCAAAAAATCTTCCTCCGTATAGCTTAAATCCGGGTTTATAAATCCGAAAAACTTAAATGTCAGAATGTGTCTCTGAAATGCCTGACTGTGTTTAAGAACGTGATTGCATTATATGAAACATAAGCTTTTTTGTAAATACAATTTATTTGTTTTTTTTATCTTTGTACAAACCTGCCAATATTTATCAAAAGAAACACCCCTGTAAAAGAGGGATTTTTTGTAGAAAATCAACAAAAACAGAAATTTAAAAA
>JBGUQP010000448.1:0-5156 GCA_045131145.1 Lachnospiraceae bacterium
TCCTACTCTGATGAAATGCCCCCTCAAAAACCGATGGCGGCAAATCGTCGGAACCATCCAGATATGCTTCGCATAGGTTCCTCCTGAAACAAAACAATGGGTCCAGAAATGAATTTATACCCCCGATATGTCTATATTAACACCTTTTCAAGAGAAAATGCCAATGAATTTTTTATAAAATCGCATGTTTTTTTACAAATATCATATAACCGGTCATATTGACTGACTAATATGACGGAAACTGGACGTATGTTTTATATACCAAAGTGAATCATTATATGTTAAAATATGCAGGATGGGCTTTTGTGTATAAATAACTGGAAGGGAACCATATATGAATCCGGCTTTTGCGGCGCTGAAAAAATGCAGGGATATATGCTCCATGTATGGTGGAGATATCAATAAGAACAATAAGGATGAGCTGTATAACATGTTCAGGGATGAAGCGTTGAATATAGCTTATTTCTTGGCGCGCAGTGACGGTAAGATGTCCGAGCCTGAGATCATGACCATAAATGTCATGTTCCAGATACTTATAGATGAGGATATCTTAAAGAAGAATTTCGGCGATAACATTATCGGTGAAGATTCAATACTCAGGCACATACCCAGGAGTCTGCAGATAATTGCCCATGAGGAGAAGGATGCCAACATGGGCGGCAAGTGTTATCTTGTAAGTGCCAGGGAGATCATAGATGCATTTGTACTGGTGGGTAATCTTGTCATCAATTGTGACTGTATGCGCCTTCAGTATCCTGTCATGCTCCTTCAGCATTTTTCCAATCTATGTACCCAGTATATTGAGCAGATAGAAGAGAATGATGAACTCATAAACGGAGATACGGTTTATAAGAGGGAAGAGTCACGCTCAGTAGCCGCAGCCGTATCCGGTATTAACAACGGGGCTCAGGCTCCGGGTATGCAGAAAAGAGAGCGTACCCTCCGTGAGCAGGTTGAAGAGGATAATGCGACTCTCTTTGCCAAGGAGAGTAATGAGGTCAAGAAGGACGTCAGTCAGGTTCTCGAAGAGGTTGATTCTCTTATAGGCCTTTATGCCGTCAAGAAGGAAGTCCATGATATGGTCAATCTCATGATGGTACAGAAGCTTCGCAGGATGAAGGGGCTTAAGTCAACCGAGATATCCCGTCATATGGTGTTTACAGGCAATCCCGGTACGGGTAAGACGACAATTGCCCGTAAAATGGGTGAGGCCTATCATTCACTTGGTGTTTTAAACAAGGGACACCTTGTTGAGACGGATCGTTCGGGTCTTGTTGCCGGCTACATGGGTCAGACGGCCCAGAAGGTACATGACCTTGTAGAATCAGCCCTTGACGGGGTTCTCTTTATAGACGAAGCTTACACACTCGTAAGTGACAGGGAAGGTGATTACGGCCAGGAGGCTATAGACACCCTGCTTAAGCTCATGGAGGATTACCGAGACAGGCTTGTGGTCATTGTGGCAGGCTATCCCGATCTTATGGAGAGGTTCATCAATTCCAACCCGGGACTTAAGTCTCGTTTCAGCAAGTACTTATTTTTTAATGACTATTCGGATGAGGAGCTGGCACAGATATTCCTTATCAATTGTGCCAAGCAGGATTATTTTATCGACCAGTCACTCTATCCGTATATAATAAACCGTATTTCACAGCTGAGGTATTACGAAGGAGAGAACTTCGGTAATGCCAGGTCTGTGCGCAACTATTTTGAGCAGGTCATTTCCAATCAGGCCAACCGCCTCATCTTAGAGATTGGTGAGGACGGTACATCGGCCAGCAATACCCTTATGCAGATAATGCCCGAAGATTTATAAAATGAAACAGGGGGACGGTTCCTCGGTTCATTTTTTGATTAGCACTCACCCTTGACGAGTGCTAACAATGGGTGTATAATAACATACAGTCAGGGGGGCATAAATTATTATACGAGGAAAGGCAGGTGAGGTTTTATGGATATCAATTTATTTACACAGAAAAGCCGTGAGGCATTAAATGACATTGAACAGATAGCCATGGAGAATGGCAACCAGGAGATGGTGCAGGCGCATCTGTTACTTGCGCTTCTGCAGCAGGAGGACGGGCTTATTCCCAAGATGATCGAGAAGATGGAAATAAACCTCCCCTATTTTACCAATGCGGTACAGAAGATAATCGACGGACGACCCAAGGTTTCGGGAGGGAAGCGTTATTGGAGCCAGGCCCTTAATGATGCTGTGCTCTCAGCCGAGAAAGAGCTTAAGGTCTTTGGCGATGAGTACGTATCGGTTGAGCATATAATGCTGTCCCTTATCGCCCATCCCGATAAGGAACTTAAGGCCCTGTTTACCGAGTTTGGGATTAAGAGGGAGCGCTTCCTTCAGGCTCTGCAGGCAGTCAGGGGTAACCAACGGGTAGTAAGCGACAATCCCGAGGCTACTTATGATACCCTTGAGAAGTATGGTGTTGAACTGGTGGCAAGGGCAAGAGACCAGAAGATGGATCCCGTTATAGGCAGGGATGAGGAGATAAGGAATGTTATTAGGATCCTCTCAAGGAAGACCAAGAACAATCCTGTCCTTATAGGTGAACCCGGTGTCGGCAAGACAGCCGTTGTGGAAGGGTTGGCCCAACGAATAGCCGCCGGTGATGTTCCCGAGAATCTTAAGGATAAGAAGATATTCTCGCTCGATATGGGTGCCCTCGTGGCCGGTGCCAAGTACAGGGGTGAGTTCGAGGAGCGTCTCAAGGCAGTCCTTGAAGATGTAAGACAGTCGGACGGAGAGATCATCCTCTTTATAGATGAGCTCCATCTTATCGTTGGTGCCGGTAAGACTGACGGTGCCATGGACGCCGGCAATATGCTAAAGCCCATGCTGGCCCGTGGTGAGCTTCACTGCATAGGTGCGACGACCCTTAACGAATACCGCCAGTATATCGAGAAGGATGCAGCACTTGAACGTCGTTTCCAGCCGGTTCTGGTTGATGAACCGACGGTTGAGGAGACCATATCGATACTCCGCGGCCTTAAGGAGAGGTATGAGAACTTCCATAAGGTTAAGATAAGTGATTCTGCCCTTGTGGCGGCTGCCCAGTTGTCCCACAGGTACATTTCGGACAGGTTTCTGCCCGATAAGGCCATCGATCTTGTCGATGAGGCATGCGCCCTTATCAAGACCGAGCTTAATTCCATGCCAACGGAGCTTGATGAGCTTAACCGCAAAGTCACACAGTTAAAGATCGAAGCAGAAGCCCTCAAAAAGGAGAATGACCGGATCAGCGGGGAACGTCTTGAAGACCTTAACAGGGAGCTTGCGGAGAAAAATGAAGAGCTGACAAACAGGATGGCCCAGTGGGAGAACGAGAAGGCATCCGTCGGTAAGCTGCAGGAGTTAAGGCAGGAAATAGAAGATAAGAAAACAGAGCTTGCGATCGCCCAGAGGGACGGTGATTATACGAGAGCCGGCGAGCTGCAATACGATATAATACCGAGGCTTACCAAAACGCTTGAGAATGAGGAACAGAGTGTGCAGTCGGGTGAGGGAAGCCTGCTGCATGAGAATGTCTCCGACGAAGAGATCGCCAGGATCATATCCCGCTGGACGGGGATCCCGGTTGCCAAGCTGACGGAATCCGAACGAAGCAAGACCCTCCACCTTGACGACGAGCTCCATAAGAGGGTCATTGGTCAGGACGAAGCCGTGACCAAGGTGTCGGAAGCCATTATAAGGAGCAAGGCCGGTATCAAGGATCCGAGTAAGCCCATAGGTTCCTTCTTATTCCTTGGCCCTACCGGTGTTGGTAAGACCGAGCTTGCCAAATCACTCGCGGCCAGCCTCTTCGATGATGAGAACAATATGGTCCGCATAGATATGTCGGAATATATGGAGAAATTCTCCGTATCCCGCCTTATCGGAGCTCCTCCCGGATATGTCGGATATGAAGAGGGCGGCCAGCTGACGGAAGCGGTTAGGCGTAAGCCGTACAGCGTGGTTCTTTTTGATGAGATCGAGAAGGCTCATCCGGATGTCTTCAATGTCCTTCTTCAGGTGCTTGATGACGGCCGGATCACGGATTCTCAGGGGCGGACGGTTGACTTTAAGAATACGATTTTGATCATGACATCAAATATAGGATCCCAGTATCTGCTCGACGGGATTGATGAAGACGGGAATATAAGGAGCGATGCCGAGGATGCGGTCATGGAGGATCTTAGAGCACATTTCAGGCCGGAGTTTTTGAACCGTCTTGATGAGACTATCATGTTCAAGCCCCTTAGCAGGGATAATATAAGCGGTATCGTCAACCTGCTTATCGAGGATCTCAATAAGCGGCTTAAGGACAGGAACTTAAGTGTGCGCCTGACTGATGAGGCCATGGTTTCAGTCATCGAAGGCGGATACGATCCGGTATACGGTGCAAGACCTCTTAAGCGTTACCTTCAGCGTTATGTCGAGACACTGAGCGCCAAGCTCATCCTCTCAGGTGACCTTGCGGAAGGTGACGAGATACTTATAGATGTAAAGGACGGAAAGCTTACAGCCGTAAAGGGTCAATAAGTCAAATGAAGACAGAAGAACCGTCCCCGTGTCTTCATAAAAAGCATGCGATATGGCCCCCGATGTGATATACTGTTATAAGGTATATTCACTCGGGGGTTTTTTATGAAGTTTTCGCGTATAAATTCAGTTAAGGGCTCGCGCAGTCTGTATGGAACATTTCTTTATATTACGCTGTTTCCGCTTACGATCTTTGGGCTGGTGATGATGATCTACAGCTCATATACCCTCATGCAGAATATAAAAACCCAGGTGAGCAAGGAGCTCCGCGATGTGGGTGTGGCGGTTCTTGCATCCTATGATGCCGCCTACGAGGGTGACTATAACGTCATGATAGTGGACGGTAAGGTTGAATTCTATAAGGGCGACCGCTATCTGTCCGATGACCACCAGCTTCTCGATCGTATCAAGGATGATACGGACGTCGACATCACCATGTTTTTCTACGATACACGTGTACTGACAACGATAACAGATGCGGAGGGAAACAGGTTTTTAGGCTCGGGAGCCAATGCCACCATACTAAATACGGTAGTGGGAGCAAGACAGGAATCCTTCTACAGTAACGTTTATATCGGGACCGGTAAATACTTTGCCTATTATATGCCGATCATGAGTA
>JBGUQP010000449.1:0-5740 GCA_045131145.1 Lachnospiraceae bacterium
TATCTCGGTATGGGGAGATGAGTATCTTGATGTCTTTGATAAGATAATAACCAAACCTCACATAGATGTGTACCCTTCGGACACTAAGGCAACAGGAGCCTTTGAGTATCTTTTGGGAAATGAGACGACACCCTATGTGCTTTTCAATTTCGATGATTCAGAGTCATATACATCCACGGTAGTCCATGAAATGGGGCATGCGGTTTATTCTGAACTTTCTGCCGAAAACCAGAATGTATACAACAATAATCCCCTGATATTTACCCAGGAAGTTGCATCAACCGCAAATGAGATCATGTTGAGTAAGTATATGATCGAAAACTCGGCAACAAAGGAGGAGAAGATCTTCTGGCTGGATAAAGAGATCAATTTGTTTCTGGGTGCGCTCATAAGGCAGTGTATGTATTCCGAATTTGAGGACTACTGTTATAAAACGATAGAAAACGGAGGATCCCTTAATGCCAATGATATGTCGGATAAATGGCTGGAGCTTCAGCATCTGTATTATGGAGATGCGATCACGGTCTATGATGATTCCGGTATTGACTGGGCCAGGATCTCGCATTATTACAATAATTACTATGTATATCAATATGCTACATCCATTACATATGCAGCGTCTATATGCAATAAGGTGGATGAGAAAGGGCAGGAGGAGATAGATGCTTATCTTGAATTCCTTAAGGCCGGCAATTCAGCATCGCCTTCAGAACTCCTTAGGATCGCTGATGTGGATCCCCTCGCCGATGAGACATATGAGGATGCAGGTGAGCACATCTCGGAACTGATCGATGAATTCATCAAAACAGCCGGCAAGCAGGATTAAAAACACCGAAGGAGACACCGATCCTGAAGGATATGATAGGATATCTGGGTATGGAGGACGCAGGCATCTGCTGCTTGGCCGGGGAAGAGAACAAGGCAGAGGATAAGCTTGCTGCGATAAAGGAAATGGCGAAGAAACTGTAAAATACGGGATTGGTGACATGCTATATTTTGTTCCGGGGTAACAAAGTGTTGCCTCGGAATAATTATTTCTTTTTTGCACTCAGTGGTATTCCCAACATAGAGCTTACAAGTTTTTGGCTTATCATGTTTACTCTGTATTTCGGATGGCGGATCGTTGCGGTAGGTATTTCAACTGCTATTACCTGGTGGATAGCAGGGATTCCGTGGGATTTCGTTCATTGCGTGGTGAACTTTACTGTCATGTTCATTCTTTATAAGCCGGTCAGCAGAGCGATGAAGTGGCTTATAAGAAATACGGCCTGAAGCCTGAAGAGGGACTTGATCTTGCATCAAAAGCCTCTGCTATCGCAGTTACCAGACAAGGAGCATTGGATTCCGTACCAACCATCGACGAGGTATGTAGATTTCAGGGAAAGGAGCAGCTATGTTAATCCAAAACGCTTCATGGATAAAGATGAAAGAAGCCGTATCAACTATCGTACCGGTCTTTCGTAAAACATTTCATACTGATTGTATTGTACAATCGGCATCGCTTGAGGTGACCTGTGATGGTGTATATGAAGCCTCCTTAAACGGTGAACGGGTCGGGGAGTTTATCCTGGCGCCCGGATGGACGCAGTATGATAAGCGCCTGCAGGTGCAGTGCTATGATATCACAGACATGTTAAAGGAGAATAACACGCTTGACGTTGTTGTAGGTAACGGATGGTTCAGGCGTACCAATGCACCATGGACAGGAACGAAGAATCCGGATGAATTTCTTCCGGCAATGCTTATCGCAGTGATACATATCAGATATGCTGACGGGATTGAGGAAGTTATACCGACGGATGAAAGCTGGCAGGTATCGGAAAGCGCGATAACCTTAAGCGGAATCTATATAGGTGAAGATGTTGATATGACAAAATCACCCTTATTTGAACCGGCACAGATAACCGACTATCCAAAGAATATCCTGATCCCTCAGGAGGGACCGCAGGTTAAGGAGCAGGAGCATATATATCCGCGAAGATCCTTCAGAACACCAAAAGATGAGTGGGTGCTTGATTTTGGTCAGAACATGACAGGATATATGTATTTTGAAATGGATGCCCATACCGGAGAAAAGCTCAGTATATCAACGGCAGAAGTCCTTGATAAAGACGGTAATTTCTATACAGGCAATTACCGCTCTGCCAGGAGCCAGATGCATTACATATGCCATGAAGGACACCAGAGTTATAAACCGAAACTGACTTTCTTCGGATTCCGCTATCTTCGGATAGATGAAGCCCCTAAAGGTTTCTCGGCTGATAATATCCATGCAATAGTACTTCATTCCGAAATGGACCGGACAGGATGGCTTGACAGCAGCGATCCGATGCTGAATCAGCTGTTCTCAAACATCTTATGGAGTCAGAAAGGCAATTACCTGGATATCCCTACGGACTGTCCCCAGCGTGATGAAAGATACGGCTGGACAGGAGACGGACAGATATTCTGCCGGGCTGCCACTTATCAGTATGATGTCCGGCTGTTTTTCAGAAAATGGCTGGCAGATATGAGGGCTGCGCAGTACGAAAACGGATGGGTACCTGAGGTCATCCCGAGCCTTACGGCATATAAACCCGGAGGAGCGGCATGGTCGGATGCAGTTACCATCATCCCCTGGCAGCTATACGAAACTTATGGAGATGAGTCTTTCATCTCCGATATGTATGATGCTATGAAAAAGTGGCTTGCTTATATTCCTACGGTATCCACTACACCGGATCTCTTTACCGGCTGCTGGACATATGGTGACTGGCTTGCATTAGACTGGCCGGAGGGTTATGTTCATGAGAACATTGAGCTTTCCAAACGTGGACGGAGCAAAGATGACCTTATCTGCAGCGCCTTCTACGCTAATTCGGTAAACATAGTCATCCGGATCGGAAAGATACTCGGACAGGATGTCAGCGAGTATGAAGATCTGTATAATAGAATAAAAGCGGCATACAGGAAAGCGTTCTTGGATAAACTGGATACTCAGACGGAAAAAGTGCTTACCCTTCATTTTGATCTTGCAGAGGATGGACAGCCAGTTGCTGATGCTCTTGCTGAGCAGATCAGAGCCTGTGGAATGCAGCTTCAGACAGGGCTTATAGGAACACCGTATCTCCTCCATGAATTAAGCCGCTATGGGTACTCAGATATAGCATGGTCACTGCTGCTTCGAAAAGAGTATCCCGGATGGCTGTATTCGGTATCAAAGGGAGCCACCACAGTCTGGGAACACTGGGACGGAATTAAGCCTGACGGTACATTCTGGGATGATGATATGAACTCATATAATCATTATGCTTATGCATCTGTGGCGGATTGGGTTTTCGGGGCTGCCTGCGGCATCAAACCGGCTTCTCCCGGTTTTGCCAAAGTCCGTATAGAGCCCCATCCCGATAAAAGGCTCACAAGCCTCAGTGCAGTGCTTGATACGGTACATGGCAGGATAAGGTCAGCCTGGAAATATACGGAAGATGGCATCCGGTATGAGATAGAAACCCCGGTAGAAACAGAGGTAATAATAGGAGATATAAGAAAGACGATACAAAAGGGTAAATATATTTTTGGTCATTTTTGAGAACTTACGGGCTTGAAGATCAAGGCTCAAAAATGGAAAAGGAGTAATATGGGAATGCTTTCAAGAGAAGATATGCTGGAGCTTACGCGGCGGATGACACCGGCAAGGACCTGCTTTGACCGTATCGCCGGCAGTTACAGGGACGAAGACGGTATAGAGGACGGCTCCTTTAATATCCATTTTCTTAAGCTTACGGATAAGGAAAAGGCTGATAATCTGAAGATCGCTAAGGCAATCCCCTTTTCCGAGACAAAAGTGCAGCTTAAGTCATATGCATTTCCGGGAACCAGCGCAAAGTCAAAGGAAATGGCAAAGCTTCTTTATGCAATAAAAAGCTGTTCCCTTAAGAACGATGCCCTTCTTGAGACCTTCTACGAACTCATCGGAGACAGCTATTCAGCTGAGGGTGATTATGGCATATATCTGTTTCACGGTGCTTATGATGTTCCGGTAAAAGGAAAGGACAAGGAATGGCTTGAAGGCTCGGAAACAGTGTATGAGTTCATCATCTGTGCCATATGCCCTGTAACAGGGGATTATGAAGCGGGAGAGCCTGCGTGGGGATTTCTGTACCCGTCATTTGTTAACAGATGTGAGGACAGAGAACATATCGCAATATATAATATAGATCCTGATAACGAAGATATGGGATTTATGAACATGCTGGGGTTATATTAAAATATAGGGCATTCTTGTTAAAGATAACAGGCACTATTTGAACACTAATATTGTACCTGTATTTAGGGCTTATAGTAGAAAAATACAGGTGTTCGATGGTTAATAAGATAGATAAATGATATAATGGGATAACACAGCTTCTATAGCAGGAAAACAGTGAGCATTATATGAGGGCCGATTATGTGGAACTATAGTTTCGAATTTCCGACCTTATCCATATTGGCGATAATCCTGGCATTTTACTTTTCGAGACCCAGACTGCCGGTCAGAAGAAATATTGTCTTTATACATATGATCGTCATAGAGGCACTGATCATAATCCTCGATCTATTGGCCACAATGGTGGATAATGACTATGCCGCATACAGTATTATCTATATAAAAGTACTCAATATGCTTTATTTTGTCGCCTTTTTCGATCGGGCGTATATTATGTATCTGTTCTCGATCAACGTATTGAGGGATTCTCTGCAGGAAGGAAAACTTTTTAAAAAACTTATAAGACTGCCCTTATTTGCCGGAGTGTTTATTTCTGTCATTTCAATATTCATAGGTTCGGCTGATTTTCCTTACGTAATATTTTACATAAACGAAACAGGATATCATTCCGGAAATATATATAATTTCCTGTATGTGTGCGGATTCTTCTATGTGTTATTGGCTTTTATTGCTGTGGTTATGTTTGGCCGGACACTTGGAAGAAGACGTGAGAGATACGGGATCCTCATCTATAATCTGCTCATATTTGCGGCTCTGATCATAAGACTTACCCTGCCTAAATATCTGATCATGGATACTCTTATCCTGATCGCAATCCTTATCGTATTCCTTGCGTTTGGCAATCCTGATTTCCACCTTGACCTTAGGGGAACTGCATTTAACAGGCCGGCCTTAAGTAAATATCTTGAGGAAAACACAGGCAGGCTTAAGCTTACGCCTTTTGGAGTTGTTATCCGCAACTATCATGAAATGCGGGATCTCTACGAATCGTCGCAGATGGAAGAGGGGCTTGTCATGATAGCGAAATATCTGAAACGGATTTCCCCTAAAGGAATTCTGTTTTATTGCAGAAAGGGTAGATTTATCGTTCTTGATCAACCGGAAAGAAATTTCCGGGAAGAAGCAAAAACAATTACGGAAAGGTTCGATCATCCCTGGAAATCCCACTCAACTGAACTGTATCTTTCGGCCGGCTGTGCTACATTTGACAATATTACCGGGAATTATTCTTCTGAGATCCTTCTAAGCACCATGTTAAAGGCACTTGAATCTATCGGACGGGCGGAGACAGAAGAGCCTCTCACTGTTACGGAAGAGGATATTAAACGTACCGAAACCGAGAGAGGTGTAAGACAATGCATCGAAAATGCCCTTGAAAATGATGGTTTTGAACTTTATCTTCAGCCTATAATTGATGCAAAGACAGGAAAGATCACAGGTGCTGAAGCACTGTCAAGGATAAGGGATGCCGATGGAAATATAATCCCTCCGGGG
>JBGUQP010000450.1:0-5097 GCA_045131145.1 Lachnospiraceae bacterium
AGCTTCAACATCTTCTCCGTTCTTACCGCCGTTTAATCCTGAAGCAAGAGCTGTGTCAGCAACCTTCTGTACAAATTCCTGGAATACTTCGTTCTTTGCTACGAAGTCAGTTTCTGAATTAACCTCGGCAACTACTGCCTTGTTACCGTCGCAGGCTATACGGCAGATACCCTCTGCAGCTATCCTGCTTGCCTTCTTCTCAGCCTTGGCAGCTCCGCTCTTCCTTAAGAACTCAACTGCCTCGTCCATATTACCGTCAGTCTCGTTAAGAGCCTTCTTGCAGTCCATCATACCTGCACCGGTCATCTCTCTTAACTCTTTAACCATTGCTGCTGTTATATTAGCCATTTATGTTTCCTCCTGATCATTGTATGATTATTCAGCTGCTGCTACTTCTTCTATATCTGTAGGCTCTGTTTCTTCCGTTGCATTTGCTGCTTCGGCAAGTGCTGCCTCATCATCGGCAGTCTCACCCTGACGAGCCTCGATAACTGCATCAGCCATCTTGGAAACAATAAGCTTAACGGCTCTTATAGCATCATCATTACCGGGAATAACATAATCAAGTTCTTCGGGATCGCAGTTGGTATCAGCGATACCGATAAGTGTTATGCCGAGAGCATGTGCTTCCTGAACACATATCCTCTCCTTCTTGGGATCTACGATAAAGATGGCATCGGGAATCTTCTTCATCTCCTTGATACCGCCAAGGTTCTTCTCAAGCTTCTCCCATTCCTTCTTAAGCTCGATAACTTCCTTCTTGGGAAGCACATCGAATGTACCGTCCTCAGACATCCTCTCGATGTCCTTAAGCCTTCTGATACGGCTCTGGATGGTCTTGAAGTTGGTGAGCATACCACCAAGCCATCTCTCATTTACATAGTACATACCGCAGCGCTCAGCCTCTGTCTTAACAGCATCCTGTGCCTGCTTCTTGGTACCTACGAAGAGGATCGTTCCTCCCTGCTCTGTGATCGATGCTACAGCATTGTAAGCATCATCAACCATACCTACCGACTTCTGAAGATCGATAATGTAGATACCGTTCCTCTCCGTATAGATATACGGCTTCATCTTAGGGTTCCATCTTCTGGTCTGATGACCGAAATGAACACCCGCTTCAAGTAACTGCTTCATTGAAATAACGCTCATTTTAACAACCTCCGTTTGTTATTCTTCCGTTTACATCCGCTTGACAATCCACCTATGGGCATGAGGCTGCTCTCTTCGCCCCATACTTTACAAGGCACCGGATAGTCAATCCGTAAACGTGTCTACTATGGGCATTTGCCCGGCAACTTTAGTAATATAACATAAATTAAACCACTAAGCAAGTAAAATCGCTTATTTGATCTTTTTAATTATTATTAGGAAACAAGACTATCCCAAAGCATTACTCATCAGTCAGTGTATACCTGCCCTTTTTATAACTCCAGTCACCGCTTGCCGATATGATCTTTATCTTATTAAGTACAAGATCGCATGTCAGGGTAACGGTTTTACCCTTAAAGCTTATCCTGTGTCCGTATCCGTTTATAGTAAGTGTCTTTATTCGCCCCTTTGCGGGAAACTTTAATGCAGAATCAAGTTCCAGATCTCCGAGAATATCGATCGTACCTTCTTTTGCTCCCTTCGCCTTGGACAGGTCCGCGATACAGTCGTTCCACTCGCAGTAGCTCTTGCCTTCCGACCTTATCTTAAAGGCACGCAGATATACATTGGAACCCTTTGAATACAGGCCGAATTCGTAATTCCCATCAGTTACGTAAGGAGAGATATCCTCAACCCTGAAGATACTATTAAGGTTTTCTGCCTTACTCTTAAAGATAACCTGCCGGTCCAGGGCATCATATGAAGCCAGCATGATACAGCCTGAATTCTGTCTGCCGAGATTTATGGGTTTAAAGTCCGGTGCCAGATAAATGGTACCCGTTCCTGTTATACCCCGGCTTATTGTCACGGCCGAACCGGTAGGTACATTAAAGAGCCCGTTATCGGCAAGGTTCAGTTCACCGGCCTTAAATTTCTTATTGACGGCCAGACTGCCTGTCACAAGGGCCTTGTCAAAACCTGTGAGCTCCCTGAATTCACATGTTCCGTTTACAGTGACCTTCTGTTTTGAACCTCCCTTTACGATAAGGGATGCATCCTCTGTATTATTGACCGCAAGGTCACCCTTTGCGGCTTTTATAATCGCCTGTTTACATTCAAAGCTCACATTATCAAGCGTAAGCGGGCCCGCAGCAGCGGTTATTGATACATTGCCTGTCCTGCCTTTCTTATCGGACTTTATACTTATATCCCTGAGAGTAAGGCTCTGGGAAGCCCTGAGAGTGATGGCTGCATCACCTGTAAATGTGAGCGTATGCTCAAGGCCGTCTATCACGATCACGGCATCTTTTGCCTTGGGAAGATAAGGCTTTTTGACCGTGATATCATTTGTAAGGGCAAGATGAGTTGTTTCGGATTCAGGGGCAAGGGACAGGGCCTTAACAAATGACTCTGCGTCAGCTATAACTGTATATCCGTCCGGTACCGTTCTGGTCCACCGGGAATAAAAACCTGTATGTTCTCCGGGCATAAGTGAAGGAATCTCATCATCCTCACTGTTTTTCCGGTCCCAGCCGTCAAAGGCATAACCGGGCCTTACCAAAGATATGGCATCTTCATCAAGGTTGATCGCACTTCCCTCCTTGCCGGTTACTCTGTATATCTCAGCGCCATCTCCGTCATGGAAAGTCATGGTGTAATACTCGTCGCGGTCCCTGGCCACAACAATATTCCACTCCCCGTAGGCATAGTCGCCGGTATCGTCAATGCCTTTGAACCTGATATGATAGATCCCTCTCTTTGAAAAAGTCACTCTGCCGTTCTTATCAAGGACTATTCCGTCCCCGGGCGTCTCTCCCGACTCCCACACGGGAAGAATATCGCCTGCAGTCCCATCACCGGATTTAATAAATGATGGTCCGATAAGTTCGTTCAGATCATAAGAAGTATCTGTATTTATATACACATTCAGCGGCTGACTGCAGTCAGCTGTCTGCATGGCTTTTAGATAAGAGCTTTCATGGATATCCCTGCAGTTTATCTGAATGCTTTGGGATGTGAATACCCTGCCCGAAGGGTCAACGGCTTCAACATGGATATCCGCAGTCCCCGGCGCCATGAACATGATAAAAGATCCGTCCGTCCTGACTAAGGGAGAGGCGTCCGTGCAAATCCTGTAATGCTTCCCGTTTTGGTCTGTTCCGAGTGATTCTTCGGTGATCTTGCTGCCCTCGGCGTCATAAAAACTCACCGGAATATCATCAGGGCCGTATTTCTGATATAGTTCAAAGTCATCAGTGATATCTTCGATAACGGCAGTATAGTCTGTATGGAAAAGCTCCATCACCTGCTCTGCAGTCTCGGGCATTTCCTCATTGTCATCGGTTATCCTCAGTCCAAGATAACTGAGATCATTTAGAGTGGAATATACAAACCAGGCCGGAGAACCATTACCCGGACCGCCGCCTGCTTCGGAGATCCCCGTATATTCCATGGTAAGTTCGCAGGGAGCCTCAAAGCATACCCCGTCTCCGGCCACTGTGGCATGAACCGTGTCAAAGCCGTAACGGCAGCTGTGAATATTTGCGGATGTATTGGTTTCCGATGACAGACCGCTTAATGCAAAGCATGAACTGTAATTATCGAATTCATCGGTCATAAAGCCGGCTTCATTCAGATACTGAAGCATTGAAACATCCGGTGATGTCTCATTTATATGATCATATATCTTCTTTATCTGCCCGGGTGTAAGATGTTCATCTGAGCCAACAAGATCAGACACTTTACTGTAATAGTCACTGTAACACTCCTTCGTATGCCAGCAGCTTACATATTCAGTATAATATCCTTCATTCATTACATTATTGTGGGACCTTTTCCCGGTCCATGGATTTTCTACCCTGTCAAGCTTACTTGAAAGCGGTATCTCTGCCTGCCCCATATCTATATAAACTGTGCTTTTATTCTTTATCTTATGACAGAATACACTGTAGAGGCTTATTATGCTGTTGGGGTTCCCGGCATCCAGCAGTTGTGCGTCGATGCTGTCAAGCTGTTGTTCCACAAGATCGGCAGGTACGTAGCACTTCAGGTATCTTTCGTACTCCACATCATCCGTTTCCCTGATCCTGCTGACCTGTTCATCTGTCATCATGGAAACATACAGTGAAGCGTTCAGGCATTCAAGCAGAGCGGAATATGAGTAGAAATATTCAGCCATAACCCTGTCTATGTATGGTTTTATCCTGTTGTATGCCTCACCGCTCATCATAGCTTCTTTTGCGGCATCATCATAAAGAACCTGATAGAGGTTGCGGCCCGCCGTGTCGCGATAGGTCTGTCCCGCCAGGAGGTTTCCGATAAGCCGGAACCTGTAGATCACATTGCCGGTATTGTTCCAATCCTTGTCATTGCCTATAAGATATGCGATCTCAATGTTTTTCTCCTCTTCACTCATGGTGTCGTCGGAGTTGATCACTTCGATCTTTCTGGCGATGCCGTTCCTGCCGTTTATCTGTTCGTGTATTGTATCAAGCTCTGACCCCACACCATCTGTGAAGATATCATTTTTTATCCTGTTAAGGGCTGTTTCGATCTCATCCGACATTTCCCTCTCAAGTTTATCAAGCCTTTCATTCATTTCATTGCGAAACGAGGAGATATCTTTACTCAGAGAGCTTATCTCTTTGCTCATGTCCTTTAGCTTTTTTATAAGCTCTTCATTTGTAATGCCGCTGTTTCCAAGACCGTATGCCGCCCCCAGCGCATTAAGGGCAGGTGCAAGAGCCTTCCCGCCCGGGATCAGCTCACCGATGACCGCAACACCTGTCTGCCAGATGATAGTATCTTCCTTTTTATTTCCTGCAAGTTCAGGGGAATTGTCTTCCGAAAGGTCTTCGATGATTTCCGGTTCCCGGCCGGAAAATATAATATCAGGCTGTGCCGCACAGACCTTAACTCCTGTTAAGGGAAGTTCGCCCAGGATCAATGCAAAAGCAATGGCTATTGCGGCCGGTCTGCGCAATGTATATCCGTTCATCATATGTC
>JBGUQP010000451.1:0-8300 GCA_045131145.1 Lachnospiraceae bacterium
GACCTAATCTTGCCTCATCACAGGCAGCCGCTTTGATCTTAAAAGAACTTAACACCGCAGGTGTATCGCTTGCGAACAACCATATGATGGATTACGGTGAATACGGCCTGAAAAGCACCTTATCCCTTCTTGACAGAAATGATATAAAGCATACCGGCGCAGGCCTTACACTTGACGAAGCACTGATCCCCTTCACTGTTGATACCGGCAATATAAAAACAGGAATTTTGTCATTCGGATGGGATGTTGAAGAAACAAGATATGCTTCGGAAAAGAGTGCCGGATGTGCACCCAGAAAAAAAGATATCATTGTCAAAGCGGTCTCTGATGCTAAAGAACACTGTGACCGGGTTGTCGTATGCATGCATTGGGGATTTGAATTCAACAGGTATCCAATGCCTTATGATACGGATCTTGCTCATTCTTTGATCGATGCAGGTGCTGACCTTATCATAGGCAGCCACCCTCATTGCGTACAGCCGTATGAAGTGTACAAGGGGAAAACCATATATTACTCTCTAGGGAACTTCTATTTCGGAAGCAAGAGGGGCATGTTTACCAGGAAATTCAATGAAAAGATTGCAAACCAGCCCGACTATGGTATAGTCGTAATTTATGATCCCGTCTCGGAAAGGACGGATACACGGCTGATCGTCTACTCCCGGGAAGAAAATGAGTCTGCAATTACAGATACAGGTAAAGAGGATGTACTATACCCCCTGCCGGCGCTTAGCAAAAGGGAATACTATAAGTCAGCTTACAGGGCCAGGAATAATTCCACGCCGGTGTTGACTGCGAATGATAAAAAAAATGAATTCCTGATCCGGAAACTGTACGCTGTATATAGCATCAAAAAGGCCCTGAGGAAGTATATACCAAAAAGGCGGTCATGACTTCCGCTCTTTGTTTTTCTTCAGGAAAACGAGCTCGTAGGCTTTATGGAGTATCCTGGAGCTGACCTTTCCATTCCTTATCGACCGCATTATCACATGCAGGGGATATCCCAGCGGATAATATCTCTTAAGTATAAGGTCAAGTTCCTTCATATGCTCATCGAAGTGGGCTAAGGTAAAGGAAGTACCTCCAAATGAAAACCTGCAGGTCACCTTACCCATCGCCAGGAATTTCTTCTTTGTACTGCATTGGTATGATATCCAGTCCCTGTAGCAGTTGATCTTGTAGGTAACAAGATCGAATTCCCTGTCAGTGTAATTATGCCTCTTTGCAAACATGCTCTGATGATTTATGCAGTCACCCAAAAGCTGATACAGCTTCGTCGAACAGTACCAGGGATATTTTCTGACCCTTTCCGTTCCGTCTTCGTAAACATACAATACATCACCATAAATAAAGTCAACATCCGGATGTTCTTGTATCTCTTTGCTCACTTGTGTTAACACATGAGGATCTGCCAGACAGTCTCCTGCATTCATGAAGTTAAGGTAAGCGCCCCTTGACAAACGTATCCCTTTATTCATTGCATCAAACAGGCCTTTATCAGGCTCGGATATGAAACGGATCCGGGGATCATCAAGATATTTTTTTATTATCCCGCAGGTTCCGTCCCCGGACGCACCGTCAACTATTATATACTCATAATCATCATAATCCTGTAAAAGTACAGATCTGATGGTATCCTCAATCACAGTTTCGGCCTGATAGCATACCGTTATTACGGTAAATAACGGCGCCTTAGCTTCTGTGTATCTTTGCTCTTTCATATCAGTAATCCCTTCACTCACCCGCAGTTAAAGGGTAAGCATTTCTCCTATCTTAAGGTCATATTCTTCAGGAACAAACTTCATAAATCCTCCGTTGGGGATTATCGTATACTCCGAAAAATAAACCCTGTCCTCATATTCATAAAGGTCTATCCTTACAAATTTATGCCCCTTGGAAAGCCTGCGTGCTATATCCGTCATCTCTTCAAGATGGGCAGGTCTTTGCGGCAATTTATCAAATCCCTTATAATCTGTTCTCTGAAAAGGAGCAAATTCCCAGTCAAGGGTAAGGAAGCTGATAAGGGCCGTTGTATGATCGTCAAGGCCGACGGAAACATAAATAAACTTAGGAACCCCGTCAAAGCAATAGAACTTATAATCCGTCATACCCCGTTCACCGCCTACAAGATACTTCTCCGCAAGAACCCTGGGTTTTATATTCTTATAAACCTTCTCCCTGCTGTGCCAGTAGTAGTTGTAATCAAGACATTTCTGTATTTTTTTTCTTGCCGCATCCATGTCCATCCCTGCTTTATCCGGAACAAGATACAGGCCTCCCGAATCATGGTTGCATTTAAGGGCAAAGCTGTCAGGCAGGGAATCAAAATCAATGTCATCAAATCTATCCCACACACCGTAGGTCGGTACTATATACTGTTCTCCGATCCTTTCCGCAACATACTGTTTCACCTTATACTTATCGACCAAAGTATCATATATCGGATCGGTATTATAAAGCTTAAGCCATTGAAGCTTTTCATTAAATGTTTTAGGACTTTTAAGGTCAAGCGGGTAGCCCATTATATATCTGAACTTAAGCTTAGTGAATGCTTCATCCGGCAGCCATTTCAAATATCTTGCATAATCCATAACCTGATCATTCTCCTTTACCTGAACTGAGTTCTCCGTCTTCCGTGATCCCGGTATTCAGGATCACGGTTCCCGTGATCTTATTGTATATAACGATGTTTATCCCCTCATTCAATGTACCGCCATACGCTTTATCATCTATGTATACATCATTTAAATACTCTTCGCCGGATCCGCTTTCATAACGCTTAAGGTCAAGATCATGACCGTCTATCCTGCCGCAGTATTCATTATTCCCGCTGCCACTGTACCATACGTTTATTCCCTCATCAAGATACCATACTCCCCCGTTCTGTTCACCTGAACCGTCACCGCCAAGCTTATAGAGTATCTTTTCCAGTATGTCTTTATTTTCTTCGTTCATGTGGTCTCCCGATATTATAAAAGCATTGTTTTTCACCGAAATATTCTCAAGCAGCTCATCCACACCGGCAGAATATCTGATCTTCTGCTCCCTGAGCTTTTCCTCGCAGTATCTTGCGTTTCTCTCCCATGAATCGTAGCTTTGATCGTTCCTTCTGTCAGGTAAAGTATAATTATCAGCCAAATAGCTGCCTACATTATCCGAAAAGGTAATGCTGCCCCTGTAGTTCATATGGCCTTCATCCGAATAATCCGTGGAATAATCCATACCGGTATCCCTGTATATGGGATTATAATTTAAAAAGAGGGCACCATACTCTTTCGCTATCTGCTCTGCCCTGTTGAACTTCCTCTGTTCATCCGGTGTGATTCCGGGATACGGGCTTATGACTACGAGAAGAGGTATTTCCTTCGTTTTTGCCAGTTCCAATATCTTCCTGTAATAATCCTCACTCTTACCATACAGGTCCATTGTATCGGTAATATCCGAAACATCGACTGTTTCCTGCGGATCCATATAAACAGCAGATGTAAAACCCTTCCAGTCCGTATACTGCTTATTGCCCTGGTCCTTAAGAAAGTCAGCCCGCCCAAGCTCCGAATATCTGTTATGGTACTGGGTATACCCCATGAAATAATCAAGCCACATCTCCTTCGGTGAAGATACCTTTATGGCGTCAAGCTTATCCTTCGACAGCTTCATCCCAAAGGTATTCTTTATAAGAGATCCGTAATGTATGTATTCATCTTCATTGGTCACCATATATCCTTCAAGGATAACAAGTTCCGGTGTCTGTGTCTTTAAGGCTTCCTTAAAATAATAATATGTATTCCACAAGGGCTGCTGTGCACCGCACAGATCATATGCCGCGATACCGTATTTATCCCACAGGATACCGGTATTAAAATCGGCAAAGCCGTGAGAACTGCCAAGGACAAGCACATCCACAGAATCATTTTTCTGCTCGTAGAACTTCTTAAGGCTGTATATGCCATCGCCGTATTTAAATTTCAAAACCGAATTGACTGATGTTAATACCAGGGTAAAAACAATAATAAAGCCAATTATCCTTATCACTGAAGTCTTCAACTTCTATTCTCCACATCTAAAACTGAAAATATATAAACTGCCTGGCATCAAAAGCCGGACCGTATTCCCCGTAAACAAATACTGCCATGATAAGTGCGATGATCACTGCCCATTCAAACCACAGGTTCTGTTCCATAAGAAATACATCTATAGTTTTACCCAGGAACCTTCGGACAAGGCTTACCAGCAAAAGAACGATAAGGCTTATGAAGAGTATGTTCATCTCGGTCCTGTCAAGGCCGAGTTCATACAGGCCGCCGTTAAACATAACCCAGGGCGTGGGCTTAAGAAAGATACGTTTGACTATAGCCAATGCATCCGTGATGGATGGTGCCCTGAAAAATATCCATGCAAATACCGTCAGGCAGAAGGTTATAAAGACCCTCAGGAAATGGAAGCTGAAACAATCCGATCTTATCCCAAACTTCTTTATCAATCCCCGGCGCAGATCGCCCGACCATTCGCCGGCCACCCTGAACAAACCATGCAGGCCGCCCCAGAAAACATATGTCCAGTTGGCACCGTGCCACAAACCGCTTGCCAGAAATACAAACATTATGTTTATATATTTCCTGATCTTACCCCTGCGGTTCCCGCCAAGAGGGATATATAAATAGTCCCTGAACCAGGTTGTGAGGGAAATGTGCCACCGTTCCCAGAATTCCTTAATGCTCTCGGAGAAATAAGGTGTATTGAAATTCTCCATCAGTTCAAAACCGAGTATCTTCGCCGAACCGATCGCAAGCATTGAATAGGATGCAAAATCACAATATATCTGGATTGAAAAACCTGCTGCCGCAAATAAGAGCTCGGTACTTCCGTATCTCCTGAAATTATCAAAAACCATATCAACCGGTATGGATATCCTGTCCGCTATGACCATTTTAAGGAAGAGTCCCCACACCATAAGAACAGCCCCCGATGTCACTCTTTTTGCATTAAAGAGCCGGAAATCCTCAATCCCGCCTATCTGTTTAAGCAGGTTGCGTGACCGCTCTATAGGGCCTGCGACCAGCTGGGGGAAAAAGGAGACAAAAAGGGCATACCTGACCGGATTGCGCTCCGCCCTGATATCACCTCTGTAAACATCTATAACATAGCCCAGTGCCTGGAAGGTATAAAATGAAATGCCGACAGGAAGAAGAATATCCAGTCTTTTATCAAAATGGAACAGATTAAAATGTCTGCCTATGTCTCCGACGGTTTTAAGTGCAAAATTCCCATACTTGAATACCGCCAGTATTGAAAGGTTAATAAGGATGGCCAGTACAACCACCGTTTTCTTTATGTTTGTCCCTGTTTTCTCTTCACCTTCCTGCGCCTTTTCTATCAGTATGCTCGCAAAATAGGTGATCACGGTAGATGCACCGATCAGCAGGGCATACTTTGCGTTCCAGCTCATGTAGAAATAATAGCTGGCCGCAAGCAGCCACAGGGATCTCAGCTTCTTTGGTATCAGAAAAAAAACCGCAACGACTATGGGGAAAAAGAACATGTAATCAAAAGAATTAAACTGCACCGAAAAACTCCTCTGCTTTATCGCATATATAATCCACCGTGTCTTCCTGCAGTCCGTAATACATCGGAAGTCTTACAAGGCGCTCACTCTCTGCGGTGGTGTATCTGTCTTCCCCGTTGAACCTGGCGTGCTTAAGTCCTGCAGGTGCCGAATGCAGCGGGATATAATGGAATACGGTACATATGTCATTCTTCTTCATATATTCTATAAAGCGCGTCCGTTCGTCTAAATCCTTAAGCTTTATATAATACATGTGAGCATTGTGGGTACATTCATCCGGAATAAACGGAAGCTCTATTAGCCCCCTGTCGGAAAGAGCCTTAAGGCGGGAATTATAATGCTTCCATGTTGCCATACGGTCATCCGCTATCATCCGGGCATTCTTAAACTGGGCATAAAGGTAGGCTGCATTCAGTTCGCTGGGCAGATAGGATGACCCCTGATCGACCCATGTGTATTTATCCACCTGGCCTCTGTGGAACTTACTCCTGTCAGTTCCCTTCTCCCTTATTATCTCGGCCCGTTCAATATCTTTATCATCACGTATGAGCAGGGCTCCTCCTTCGCCCATACTCATGTTTTTTGTCTCATGAAAGGAGAAACAACCGAACCTGCCAAAAGTTCCCGCACTTTTCCCTTTATATGTTGAGCCTATTGCCTGTGCGGCGTCCTCGATAACGGTAAGTCCATGCCGGTTCGCTATATCCGTTATAACATCCATATCACAGCATACGCCGGCATAATGAACAGGTACTATTGCCCTTGTTTTTTCCGTTATCGCATCTTCGATCAGTTTCTCATCAATGTTCATGGTGTCGGGACGTATGTCCGTAAAGACGGGGACGGCCCCTCTTAACACAAATGCATTGGCTGTCGATACGAATGTATATGAAGGCATTATCACCTCATCAAGAGGTTTAATATCCGTAAGAAGGGCAGCCATTTCCGTGGCATGCGTACAGGAGGTGGTAAGAAGAGCCTTGCCGGTTCCCGTCTCCTTCTCTATCCATTCATTGCATTTTTTTGTATAATCACCATCTCCGCATATCTTACCGTCATGAATGGCCTTTAAGACATATTCATCTTCCATGCCGATATAGGGCGGAACATTAAAATTAATCATTTGATCATCCTCTTACTCTATTGTGCCTATTATTTCAGCCAGTTTAGCGGCGATCAGTCTGTGGCCGGTCCTGTTAAGATGTCCCGTACCGGGTGATGTATTCATGAATCCGTGCGGGAGCACATGTTCATTTTCATACTCCTTTAAAAACATATCCGACATATCGGCAAAAATGATCCCGTTCCCGGCACATGCCTCTGTAAATGCCCTTTTTGTTCCCTCATCATCCGCCACTGCACTTGCCTTTCCTTCTTTATCTACGGTGATCGTCGGGTGATACAGGATTATCACGGGTTTATCATACTTTTCCTTAATAAGCTTCATGACATCGTCGACAGCTTCCTTATATTGGTCATATGTACCCGTATTGCATTCTCTCGTCGTTGCCTTAAGCGCATTTATCTTCTGGGTTAATAATATCCTGAATGGGAACCAGGTCTTAAGTACCGACTTTACTCTTGCCACGGTACCCATGCCTTCAACCACTGCAGGTCCCGTACTGTTCACATCATATGGTCTCTGGGTAAGGCATCCCTTAAGTTCATCCAGGTCAAATTTAGTAAGGCTTGTTTCAATGACTATCGCATCCGATCTTTGAAACTGCTCAAGAGCTGCACTGAAACCGGCAACATTATCGGTAAAGAAATGACCGTCCATAGCTATGTTATATGTAGGTATCCCATATTCTTTATTAAGCAGTTCACCGAAACTGAGCCCACCGGGAACTTCCTTGCCCATCGCATGTGATGAACCCATTATCAGCACATAATTCTCAAGCTCATCATCACTTACATCATTCAGATACCCGTTTTTGTCAAAACGTCCGATACTGAAGCCCTCTCCCAATGTGTTGAATTCAGTGTCAGGATAGTATATCTCCTTGGTTGCATTAACATCCATCGGAATACCGGGCGTATAGTGATAATAGGGAAGAAGCAGCAGATTTACCAGTAAAAATGCACACGCTGCTGCCGCTCCGATAAAAATCAATTGTTTACAGATTTTCTTTGCTGTTTTCATCCTAATTCTTTCAGACTGCCAGACTCTTCCGTTTTCTTATGCTTCCTGCCATTATAGCACAAAACAATGAACATTATAACACCGATGGCCGATATAACAAGTCCCGCCACGGTTCCCTGCGGAACATACTTCATCTCTATCACGTGCTCTCCCGCAGGTACGGTCATTTCCATAAGAACAGATAATGCCTTGCCAGTGTTAAGCTTTCTGCCGTCACAGGTGACTCTCCAGCACTTATCATACGGGATTGACATCACTACGTGCTCATCGGTTGCATGGTTTATGTCAAACTTAAGATGTGAGCTCTTTATCTCTTCGATCCCGCTTACGGCTTTGTTAAGTTCTTCCGCTTTCTGCGAAAAGGCCTTAAGGACTCCCGGATCTTCATAATAGAAACAGGGCCTTTCGATCTCTATCTCATCATCCAGAAGTTCCATCTTAACCTGTAGGGTATCTCCCTTTTTATATGTGCCGGCATACATTATATTCCAGTGATACTCACTGAAATACCTGCCCCTGTCTTCACCGTTTATCATGATCTGGGCGCCCTGCCTGCCCGGTGCCGCAAAGTAAAGATACAGGGGCATATCCTCG
>JBGUQP010000452.1:0-2873 GCA_045131145.1 Lachnospiraceae bacterium
CGCCGACCAAGGAACCCTTCAAGAAGTTGGTACACCAGGGCATGATCCTTGGTGAGAACGGTATCAAGATGGGTAAGAGGTTCCCGGAGTTCGTGGTCAATCCTTCGGATATCGTTCGAGAATACGGTGCGGATACCTTAAGGATATATGAGATGTTCATGGGGCCGCTCGAAGTCAGCAAGCCGTGGAGCCAGCAGGGTGTTGAAGGCGCCAAGAGGTTCCTTAACAGGGTATGGAACTTCTTTACGGAAGAGTCAAATATTACGGACGATAAAGTTCCGGCACTTGATAAGATCTACCACAAGACGGTGAAGAAGATCACGGATGACTTTGAGAAGCTTGCGTTTAATACGGCAATATCCCAGATGATGATCTTCGTAAATGCCCTTTATAAGGAAGGCAAATGCCCGAAGGAATACGCGGATAACTTTATCAAGATGTTCTCTTGTATCTGCCCTCATATGGGTGAGGAGATATGGCAGAAGCTGTCGCATGACACTTCACTCGCTTATGAGCCGTGGCCAACATATGACGAGGCAATGTGCAAGGATGATACGGTTGAGATCGGTGTCCAGGTTAACGGTAAGGTCCGCGGAACCGTGGAGATAGCCGTGGATGAGGATAAGGACTCGGCACTTTCGAAAGCCAAGGAGATCGATGCCGTAGCCAAGCTTATGGAAGGCAAGCAGGTTGTCAAGGAGATATACGTACCGGGTAAGATCATAAATATTGTGGTTAAGTAAAAGAACAAGCCATAACACAATATCTGTGTTTATGGCTTGATTTTTTCACTAGATATAGTAAAATAATTGTGTATGTTTATGCACATTAGGGGAAATAAGGGGTAATGAGTAAGAGGAAAATAAGCGGGAAGGAAAGGGTAAGGCGTGTGGTTCGCTTTATCTGTGCGCTTGCAGCCGTGGGCTGTCTTGGCTATTTTGCCTTCTACATATATATGGCGGGGGATTCGACGGATAAGTTCAATGATCTGGCAAGGATCAGGGATAATAAGAAGTCCAATACTGCGTTAAATACCAACGGGACGGCAACGGTAACCCTTGATGAGGAGACGGAAGCGCCGCCCATGCTTGAGGAATTCAATACACTGTATATTAAGAATAAGAGTATTATCGGCTGGATCAGGATAGACGGGACATCTATCGATTATCCTGTGATGCAGTCGGCCAATGAGGATTACTATCTTGATCATAACTTCGATCAGGAGAAGGATAAGAACGGCTCCATCTTCATAGATAAGGAGTGCAGCATCTGGCCGAGGAGCCAGAATATCATAATATACGGACACAACATGAAATCGGGGAAGATGTTCGGGGCGCTTGATTCTTACAAGAAGCAGAGCTTCTGCGAGAAGCATCCCATCATTAGTTTCGATACCCTGTATGAGAAGGGCGAATACAGGATCATGTATGTGTTCAACGAGATCGTACATGAGGAAACGGAGGTCGCATTTAAGTACTATCAGTTCGTAGATGCCAACTCCGCGCAGGAGTATAAATCTAATATGGACCAGATGGCAGAAATGTCGATATATGATACGGGGGTTGAATCCTATTTCGGAGACAGCCTGATAACATTATCGACCTGTGATTACGGCGAGGGAGCCGAGCGGTTCGTAGTGGTAGCCAAGAAGGTTGATTAGCTGATAAGGGGAGAGTCATGACTAAGGATCAGGGCAGGATAAGAACTGCAAAACCCACCAGGAGACGTAAATTCAGAATGAAGAAGAGGGCAAGGAGAACGATAGCTTCGTTACTCCTTGTTTCTGCGCTTATCATATCGCTGATTCCGACACAGCAGCGGACACAGGCGTATGTTGACCGTGATGAGACGGTTATGGAACTGGATGCCGTGCTGGGGAAGATACCGGATGCGACCGGAACAACACATCACTATACTCTTATAAATGACGGAAGCACGAGTGTAAAGGGGGATGCAACCCCTTCATATTACGCTTATCCATACGGCCAGGAGTATGTGGAACTCAACGGACAGAAATATTTCAAAATAGATATGTCGGGTATGAGAAGGCTGGACGGAACCCCCGTGCCTGTTTTCAATATCGCAAATCCGGCAAACGACTGTACACTGCAGAAATTCTACGGATATGATGTGGACTTCAGCGGTGATGTTGTGTTAAGAGACGGTGTATGTTTCTGCAGGGATGTCGGACCCGACGGGGAAGAGGTGACTTTCCCGGATCCGCTGGATCCTTCCATTGAGGTCAAAAGAACCCTTGTAAATAAGACAATAACTACGGCAGAAGGTGTTACCATACCCATGCAGTACTATATGTTCCAGTTCTTTGAAAGCGAGACGGTTTCCGATAACGTTATCCAAAGAGAGATCACGGACAGAAGATTCTATGCATGCAACGATTCGGCCAATGTCAGGAAGATAGCCGATGAAGCCTTTGCGGGCAACAGGCATCTGACAACCATAAATATATCCCAGAGCGAACTTGAACGTATCGGTGACGGAGCATTTAAAGGCTGTATAGCCCTCAAGAAGGTCGAGATGAACAATAAGGTTTCGACTATTGGATGTGAGGCCTTCAGGGGATGTGATCATCTTACCAAGGTGAAGTTCCCGGATGAGGGTTCACCGCTCCAGACGATAGGGGACGGAGCCTTCGCCAATTGTGCTTTTAACGGCGGCAACATCAATGATGATAACGGATTTGTCCTTCCCGACAACAGTGACCTTACGATAGGTGCGGGAGCTTTTTACGGCTGCACCCAGTTGAGTGATATAAACGGCCTGTTCAGCAAATATACCGGATCCGGGAAAAAGGTGATAGTGGGGCCATATGCCTTTGCGCTTACAAGGCCGGTTGCCGTGAAGATGTATGAGGG
>JBGUQP010000453.1:0-5237 GCA_045131145.1 Lachnospiraceae bacterium
AATTGAAAGAGAAAAACTCGCAAAAGTGCGTAAATTCAAGGATTGTCAGGTATTCTGCCTTGTTAGCAGAACCACAGTCTCCACATGGACGGTTCCCGGGAACTGATCAATCGCACATACCCTTACAGGCTTATAACCGCAGGCGGTAAGCATCTCAAGGTCACGGGCAAGCGATGTGGGCTTGCAGGAGATATAGAGGATGTTATCGACCCCGTAATCAATGATCTTCTTAAGCGCCTTGGGATTGACTCCGTCGCGTGGCGGGTCGAGAACTATCATATCCGGCTTGTCCTTAATCTCATCCAGTACCTTGAGAACATCACCGGCGACAAATTCGCAGTTATGTAAACCATTTAGGTCTGCGTTCTCTTTTGCCGCTTCCACGGCTTCTTCCACTATCTCCACTCCGACCACCTTATCCGCAACAGGGGCAAGGAGCTGGGCTATTGTTCCGGTTCCGCTGTAGAGATCATATATTACACCTTTGCTCGTTTTATGTAAACCACGCATGTTCTCGCCATCATTTGTATTATGTAAACCATCTTCATCCCCGACTTTCTTTATATTATCTATATACGTAGGCTTCAGCTCTTCCCCTTTGTTATGTAAACTGCAATTATCCTCACTTTCGTTACCACCGGCACAGGTTTCACACGAAAGCACATACTCCCTCGCAGTATCATACAGAACCTCAGCCGAGAGGGAATTGGTCTGGAAAAATGAGAACGGCGATATCTTAAACTTAAGACCCAGCAGTTCCTCGTAGAAATGATCCTTACCATATAATATATCCGTCTTATCGTTCTTTATCGTATCTGACAGGGAGTCATTTACCGTATGGAGGATACCGGCGTAAGAACCCTTAAGCTTACCCTCTCTCTGTATAGTTAACATAACTTCGAGCCAGTCATCTATAAGGGATACTTCCGTGCACATGGTCGGAGCCGGTTCCTGTGATGAAGTCACCAGATCGACCAGTATCTCTCCGGTCTTAACAGCCTTACGCACAAGAAGGTGCCTTAAATAGCCTTCATGCGTCAGTTTATGATAGTACGGCGTTTCCTTTCCCCTGAAGTAAGCCAAGGTTTCACTAAGAATTATCCTGTAATCTTCATCAACTATCCTGCAATCCCTGACAGAGAGGATATCATAGAAGCTTCCTCTTTTATGCAAACCAAGCTCCAGGTCTCCTCCCTTGCTTGAATCACCGAAGGAGAACTCCATCTTATTCCTGTACCCAAACTGCACGGGGCTTCCCTTGATACCTTCATAGATATCTTGGAGATCCGGAACGACAGGTGCAAGGAGTGACTTTACCTGACCTTCCTTTAATTCAAGCTGTTTTTCATAAGGCAGATTCTGATATGTACACCCGCCGCATATACCGAAATACCGGCAGGCAGGTTCACACTCGTCGGGTGATTTTGCAAGGACTTCCGTAAGGCGGCCCTCACACCGTCCCCCCTTCTTCTTATTTACGATAAATGAGACCCTCTGGCCACATACAACGTTTTTTACTATACATACTTCTCCTCCGTTATCACCGACCGTACTTAACTCTCCCGACTCCTGATCGATCCCAGCCTCAACACGGACCACTCCTTTATTGGGGAACTTAACCTCCGTTACGGTTCCTGAGTACTTATGTCCCTTCTTCATCCTTCTCTCCCGATGTTTTTCTTAATCTAAATCATTCTGATCCTTGACCTTACAGGTCTTGTATTATACACTTCTAAGCGGGCTTTATACCATACAAATCTAATACAAAGCTTGATTCTGCCCTGCCAAACCTAAATTTGCGGCATGCCTGAAAAAACATGAATAATAAAAATATCAAAAATAAAACAAACAATACAACTTCATCCGCCGGGCGGCTTTTTCTTCTGGATGCCTTCCGCGGCTTTACGATGATCAGTATGGTCCTTTACCATACCTGCTACGATTATTTTGTGGCCTTCGGGAAGAATACGGACTTCCTTAAGTCAACCGCTTCCTTCTTCTGGCAGCAGTCGATCTGCATCTCATTTATCCTCCTGTCGGGATTCGTATGGCCGTTTGGTAAAAAGCATACGATAAAGCGCGGTCTTATCCTCATTCTGCTTGGATTTATCATTACCCTTGTAACGGTAACGGTGCTCCCTTCCGAATCGATCTATTACGGGATACTTACCTTTATGGGTATTGCTACCCTCTTCATGATCCCACTGGATAAGGCCTTTTCTCTAAATCAAAAATCCGGTAAGAACAATCCTGTCCTTACCGAACTTATTCACATTATGATTGCATTTATTCTCTTTGTCCTTACGAAGCATATGCCAAACGGTTATATAGGAACGAGGAGCCATGTACTTATACGGCTGCCTCAGACGCTCTATACCCTTCCTGCCCTTGCACCGCTTGGGTTCCCCACGCCCGACTTCAGATCTTCCGATTACTTTCCTGTCATCCCATGGATATTCATGTATATCCTGGGCTATCACTTGGGAAAGATACTTCTTGATAAAGACACCTTCAGGAAAAATGCTTCAGCCAAAATTCCCTTTCTGTCATGGCTTGGCAGGAAAAGCCTGTTGGTTTACATAATACACCAGCCCGTCTACTATGGACTTGTCTGGCTCATATGCCGTAATTGACCTTACTTATCAATCCTCTTCATTCTCGAAGAAATCGTCGTCAAAATCATCATCGAACTCATCATCATAATCATCATCGAAATCATCGAGATAATCCGGTGTGAAGTAGCAGTAGAGACCGTATATGATAGCCGCAATAGCCACGCAGGAAACAAGGATGGTGCAGATGATGAGAACAAAATTGGTCTTCTTCTCTTCCTCTTCCTTCTTCCTTAAGATCTCGCCGGCCTTGACTACATTAAGGATCTCGTTAGCCTTACCCATAGCCTCCGATGCCTTGACTGTATTAACAAGTTCGTTTAAGTTATCTAAATTCATAACATCCATACCCCACTCTCCTGTTAAAATTGATACATAATGAGTATACTATATTTTATTTGATGTAACAAGTCATTTATACCTTCTTTAACTTCGCAAACCCTGCAAACATCCGCTTCACCCCGTATCCTGCAAAGTCAACCGTAACCTCGTAGTCCCTGGCCCCCTTCTCTACGGCCTTGACAACTCCTTCACCAAACTTGACATGCCTTACCCTGTCACCGACACCGTAATCAAGGCTCCCGCTCGTTCCCAAATCCTTACCCAGGGATATGGCCGGTTTCACTGCCTTATTGGCCGATGCTATAAAGGGCTTGGCATATGCATTCCTGTCTTTGGCAGACAAGGCTGCAGGCTTGGCCGGGGCTTTATTCCCAAAGGGAAGGCCCATGATCTGTGTCCCCGAATAGGAAGTTCCTGAATATGAGGTTCCCGAGTAAGGCCTCCTTGCAAAGACTTCCCTTGTATAGCCTTCATCTGCGGGATCAACCCTGTCCTCCATCCTTATACGGTTGCCCGGCACCTTAAGGTCAAGCAGCTGGGGTGGGATCTCCTTAATAAACCTGGATGGAGCATTATACTGGGTTTCGCCCCTTATCATCCTCTGCCTTGCACAGGTTATGGTAAGTTCATCCATCGCACGGGTGATCCCCACGTAACATAAGCGCCGCTCTTCTTCAAGCTCGGAAGGATCGTCGCTTGTGATATTCATATAACTCGGGAAGACACCGTCTTCAAGGCCGGTAAGATAAACATGGGGAAATTCAAGTCCCTTGGCAGAATGAAGCGTCATAAGGAGCACCTTGTTGGAATCCGAATTGACACTGTCAATATCTGCAACCAGAGCCACTTCCTCGAGAAATCCCGACAATGTGGCCGGCGAATCTTCTTCCTCGGTATGCTCATCTTCATATGCCACAACCTTGTTTATCAGCTCTTCAATATTCTCGATCCTGGCCTCGGCATCCTCCTTGTCCTCGGAATCCATGCTCTCTATATAATCCGTTGTATCCAGAACATCCTGGACAAGCTCTTCCAGCGAAATATAGGGAAGCTTACTTCTGAATACCTGTATCATATTCACGAAGGCATTAAGCTTACTGCTGCTCTTTCCGATCCCCGGAATCTCATCAGCCTTCATAAGTGCATCGTAAAACGTTATATCATGGTCATTGGCATAGCCCTGAACCTTATTTATTGTTGTAGCCCCTATGCCGCGTCTCGGGACATTTATTATCCTCTTTACCGCGATATCATCCCTGGCATTGTCTATGGTCTTAAGGTATGCAAGGATATCCTTTATTTCCTTCCTTGCATAGAAGTTAACACCGCCGACCACATCGTAGGGAATACCGCTTAGGATAAGCTGTTCCTCCAATAATCTTGCCTGGGCATTGGTCCTGTATAAAACCGCACAGTCCCTGTAATCGTACTTATTATCCCTCTTGCCCTTTACTATGGAATCAACGACATATTCAGCCTCTTCATAAGCAGAATCGCACTGGCGGAAATGGATGGATGCCCCTTCTCCCTTATCGGTCCACAGAGACTTGTTCTTTCTTCCCATATTATTGCTTATAACAGCATTGGCTGCATCGAGGATGTTCTGTGTTGACCTGTAATTCTGCTCAAGCTTGACTACCACGGCATCGGGATAGACCTTCTCAAAATCAAGTATATTCCTTATATTGGCTCCCCTGAACTTGTATATGGACTGATCATCATCACCCACCACACATATATTGCGGTACTTACCTGCAAGCAGCCTGATTAGTTCAAACTGTACAGTGTTCGTATCCTGGTACTCATCCACCATTATGTACCTGAACCTGTCCTGATAGGATTCAAGTATGTCAGGCCACGCCTTAAACAGCTCAACCGTCTTAAGAAGAAGGTCGTCAAAATCAAGAGCATTACTCTTCCTGAGCTCTTTCTCGTATTCGGCATAAACTCTGGCAACCTGCTCCAGACCATAATCACCGGCCGCGTCCAATTTAAGGTCCGCTGCGCTCATAAGTTCATCCTTGGCATGGGATATGGCTGACAAAAAGGCCCGCTCCGGCATCTGTTTCGTATCTATCTGAAGCCGCTTGCAGATTCCCTTCATTACTGTTTTGGTATCATCGGTATCATATATCGTAAAGTTGGTATCATATCCGATCTTATCGATGTATCTCCTCAATATCCTTACACAGGTGGAATGAAAGGTAGCCACCCATATACTCTCAGATCCGTAACCCACCAAATCATCAACACGCTGGCGCATCTCGCCTGCAGCCTTATTTG
>JBGUQP010000454.1:0-7520 GCA_045131145.1 Lachnospiraceae bacterium
GGACGGGATGATTATAAAAAAGCCGGATGGCAGGGCAAAGAGATCATCGGCAAAAAAGCCGGTAAAGCCAAATCAGGCAGCAAAGACAAGAAAGCCCGTACCCACAAGGGTAAGAACAGAAAACGGGCATGAGACCGGAAATATCCTTTCCGCTGAGCAGAAGAAGATGCTTGTAAAAGCGAAGATCAAGGAGAAGAAGGCGGCAAAGGTTCCTCATTCCGCACAGGATACCATTCCATTTGAGGAGATGTATAAGGACGGTATCTGCAAGGTAAATGAGCATTACTTTACCAAGAGCGTGGAGTTCGGGGATATCAATTATCAGCTGGCACAAAATGAGGACAAGACGGCTGTGTTTGAGTATTGGTGCGATTTTTACAACTATTTTGATGCCAGTATTTCCGTGCAGCTTTCTTGCATGAGCCAGAGGGCAAATGTAGCGGAGATGGAGGAAAGCATTGAAATCCCGAATCAGGGCGATGGCTTTGATGATATCCGTGAGGAATATGCCGGAATGCTTAAAACACAGCTTGAAAAGGGCAATAATGGGCTTGTAAGAAAGAAGTATGTGACATTCGGCATCGAGGCATCAGATTTAAGGTCTGCAAAGCAGAAGCTGGAGCGTATCGAGACGGATGTAATAAACAACCTTCATGTCATGGGAGTACAGGCAAGAACCCTTACTGGATATGAGAGGCTTAAGATCATGTATAACACCTTAAATGAGGAGACGCAGGAGCCTTTCATTTTTAACTATGACATGATTGCCCGTACCGGTCTTACGGCAAAGGACTTTATCGCACCTACGAGCTTTGACTTCAGGAACAGCAAGTATTTTACGATGGGACGCACATATGGGGCGGTATCTTTTTTACATATACTCGCACCCGAGCTTTCGGACAAGATGCTTGCGGATTTTCTTGATATGGATAACTCTATGGTGATCAACCTTCATATCAGACCGCTTGACCAGGCAGAGGCGATAAAGAAGATCAAGCATAAGATCACAGACCTTGATAAGACAAAGATCGAGGAGCAGAAGAAGGCAGTGCGCTCCGGTTATGACATGGATGTACTGCCTTCAGACCTTGTGACATACGGTGATGAGGCGAAAAAGCTCCTTGAAGATTTGCAGAGCAGAAATGAGAGGATGTTTCTTGTGACGGTTATCGTGCTTAATACGGCAAAGGGCAGGAAGTCCCTTGAAAATGTGACATTTCAGACCTCCGCCATAGCGCAGAAATATAACTGTTCATTAAAACGCCTTGATTTCAGGCAGGAGCAGGGGCTTGTATCAAGCCTTCCCATAGGTCTTAACCAGATAGACATTGAGAGAGGGCTTACCACATCGGCAACAGCGATATTCGTACCGTTTACGACGGAGGAACTGTTCCAGACGGGGGAGGCGTTATATTACGGGGTAAATGCCATATCCAATAATATGATCATGGCTGACAGGAAGCTCCTTAAGAACCCCAACGGGCTGATACTTGGAACACCCGGCTCCGGCAAGTCTTTCTCCGCAAAGAGGGAGATAGAGAACCTGTTTGTTGTTACAAAGGATGACATCATCATCTGTGATCCCGAGGCGGAATATGCCCCTTTGGTAAAGATGCTTAAGGGGCAGGTTATTAAGATATCCCCGACTTCTGGGCAGTACATCAATCCTATGGATATCAACTTAAATTACAGTGATGATGAAAACCCGGTGAGCTTAAAGGCAGATTTTATCCTGTCGCTTTGCGAACTTATCATTGGCAGCAAAACGGGGCTGGAGCCTGTGGAAAAGACGATCATCGACCGCTGTGTAAGGCAGGTCTATCAGGAGTTTTTGCAGCAGCCCATACCTGAGAAGATGCCGATCATGGAGGATTTGTATAACCGCATACTGGTGCAGGACGAGCCGGAGGCAAAACGCATTGCAACAGCACTTGAAATCTATGTTAAGGGTTCGCTGAATGTCTTTAACCATAGGACAAACGTGGATATCAATAACAGACTTATTTGCTTTGACATCAAGGAGCTGGGTAAGCAGCTCAAGAAGATCGGTATGCTGGTGGTGCAGGATCAGGTATGGAACAGGGTTACAGTGAACCGCTCGGAGCATAAGTCCACAAGATACTATATTGACGAGTTTCATTTGCTTTTGAAGGACGAACAGACAGCAGCATATTCCGTGGAGATATGGAAGCGCTTCAGGAAATGGGGCGGAATACCGACAGGCATCACCCAGAATGTAAAGGATCTGCTTTCTTCCCGTGAGATAGAGAATATCTTTGAAAATTCTGATTTCATCTATATGTTGAATCAGGCGGGAGGAGACAGGCAGATACTCGCAAAGCAGCTTAATATCAGTCCCCATCAGCTTTCATTCGTGACAAATTCCAATGAGGGCGAGGGACTTTTGTTCTATGGGAATACGATAATTCCTTTTAAGGATAAGTTCCCGAAGGATACGAAGCTGTATAAGATCATGACAACAAAACCACAGGAAATGGAGGGAGCAGAAGATGCAGGATAAAAATTTGCAGCTGTCCGCCAGGGATAAGGTGGTACAGAAGATGTCTCGTGACGGGGCGGTTGAGAATAACATCTCAGCCGCCTCTTCTCATAGGATCAGCAACAGGCTTATGGATGCCACACTAAAAACGGAAGTTACCCCAGACAATGAGTTTGGCGGCAGGGCAAAGCACTCCGGAAAACTTACCACAGGAAAGCGGCATAGGAGACCTGTTGCCCAGAATGAAGTACATGGGATAAAAACCAGCGGAGAAGAAAACAGGCTTGACGCATTATTGTCGCAGGTTACGGGAAATGATAATTATTCGAGTGGGCTTTCATATTCTGAGAACATGCAGCGGCAGGATAATGATGCTCCCGATACCGATGATGGTGTGATGGAAACATCGGATGCAGCGGATAACATTCAGGTTTCATCAGAAATTAATAGTAGGCTATCGGAACACAAATCCGCTTTAAGCGTAAGCCGTATTTCTGATACTGCCGGTGTGGATGGCAATAGCGGAGTCAGGCTGAAAACAGACAGGAACAAGCGGATAGAGAAGCGGAAACTTTTGGAGAAATATCATGCAGGCGATGAAAACGCTCCAAATCCCGAGCATGGCACCACGGGGATAAAATCGGAAGCCGGTATAAATCTTGGTAACAGTGTAAAGGATGTTAAGCCGGAAGCAGGCATAAAGAAGGAAAAACAGAAAAAGTCCCGGCTGAAATTCGATGATCAGCTCAAGGATGAGGCCGGCAATGAAATCGGGGAGAGAGTCGGCAAAAAGGAAAAACACAATGCTGCTCCGCTCATGTTTGAGACCACAAAGGCTGCTGGCAATGTTGTAAGGGATGGCGTTCATGCTTCTGATGTTTCGGATGAGGAGGATAACAGCGCATCGTCTGATGTGGTATCTGCTGCGAAAGGAACCGCAGAAAGGGGGCTTGTATATCAGAAGAAATATGAAGGCAGGCTTAAGTTCAAGGCTGAGGACGGCGTGGGTGAACATGGCAGATTGTCAGCGAAAAAGGAAGCAGGCAGATCAAAAGTGCTGAATACGGATAAGGCTTCTGATGTTCCGGTGCAAAAGGGAAAGGCAAAGAATAAGCATATCCAGAAAAAACGTCTTAAGAAAGAATATGCCACAGCCTACAAGAATGCTAAGAACGGCAAGGAGACCGGCAAGAATGTATCCACAGCATTAAAGGGTACTGCTGAAAAGGCAAAGCAGGCAGCGGTGGCTGTTGTCAGGAATCATCCGGCTGTTGCTGCCGGTGTTGCGATATTTCTTGTTTTCAGTATACTGATCTCCTCATTGGCAGGAACGGCGGGTGCTATGGCATCAGAGCTTGGCGGTGCGGTAACGGAGTCCACCTATCTTAGCAGTGACAACGATATTCTTGCGGCAAATACATCTTATGAGGATATGGAAAAAGAATTGCAGGATCAGGTGGATAACATAGAAAGCACTTATCCCGGATATGACGAATACCGCTATCAGGTGGACGAGATTACACATGACCCGTATGCACTGACTTCATATCTTACTGCGATGTATGGCAATTATAAATCAGCAAACCTGTCGGATGATCTTCTGGATTTGTTCCGTGAGCAGTTTCATTTGGAACTGTCAGAGTCGGTGGAGACGAGAACAAGGACGGTTACCAATGATGACGGGACAGAAAGCGAGGAAGAGTATGAGGTCACTATCTTAAATGTGAATGTCACGAACAAGGGGCTTGATACCATTGCCTCTGAGCATCTGGGGGAGAATCAGAAGAAGCTCTATGCCATATATCAGGCAAGCCTCGGTAACAGGTCATATCTGTTTGGCGATTCCATTACCATAGGTAATGTTGCTGATGGCGGAATGAGATATGAGATTCCCGCGGATGCCCTTAATGATGAGCAGTTTGCAAACATGATAGGTGAGGCAGAGAAATATCTTGGCTATCCGTATGTATGGGGAGGCTCCAACCCTTCATCCAGTTTCGACTGCTCCGGCTTCGTCAGCTATGTGATAAACAACTGCGGCAATGGCTGGAATGTGGGCAGGCAGACGGCAAACGGACTCAGGAGCCAGTGTACTTATGTTTCCGCATCCGAGGCAAAGCCCGGTGACCTTATTTTTTTCCAAAAGACTTATAACACTACCGGTGCAAGCCATGTCGGAATTTATGTGGGAAATGGCATGATGATCCACTGCGGCAATCCTATTCAGTATACGTCAATTAACAGCAACTACTGGCAGCAGCATTTTCTGGCATTCGGAAGATTATAGAGGAGGCGGCTATGAATAAGAGAATACAAAAGGTGCGGGAGGATATCCGTCTTACGGAAAATAGGATCCGTGAAATGAACGAGTATCTGAAAACCTTAAGAGCAAAGGAAAAGCAGCTCTGTGATGATGAAATCCTTAAGACCATGCGTGATATGGCAGGCAAGGGCGGCGATGTGATGGCATTGCTTCAGCAGTTACAGGGTGGAATACAGCAGACGGAGCCTGTGGAAGATACAAGGAAAGCACAGGCAAAGACAGCCGCAGTAATAGCGGAGAGGGAGGAAAATCAGGATGAGGATTAAAAGAGTATGGGCGGTGCTTGCCGCCATTATAGGGAGCTTGGTGCTTGCTCTTGGGAGCAGTACGGTTGCATTCGCAAATGTCCCTGACAATGTTGACACACAGGAAGGGGATGGTGTGATCGTGGAGATCGTTGATGACGAGGAAGAACCGGAGGAGAAGCCTGAAAAAGAGCCGGTAGATGATACGGTCAGCGAAAACGGCATCCTTACCCCGGAGGGCAATCTGACACTGATTGACGATGTGGACGAGGAAAAGGCTGAGAATTTGCAGTATATGACCGTCCAGACAAGGAACGGCGAGTATTTTTACCTGATCGTTGACAGGAGCGGAAACAAGGATAACGTGTATTTCCTCAACATGGTCGATGAATCTGACCTTATATCCATTTTAAGCGAAGAGGATCAGGAGCTTATGGACAAGCTGAAGTCCCAGAGTGAGGAAAAGCCCGAGGAGACTCCTATCATCGTGGAAAATAACATAGAGCCGGATGATACGGTGGAGGAAAAACCGGAGAAAAAAGGAAGCCCCTTTATCATGCTTATCGTATTTGCGGTGATCGGTGTAGGTGTAGCCGGAGCATATTACTTCTTCAAGATAAAACCTGAAAAGAACCAGATACAGGAAGATGACGAGCTGGAATTTTATGATGATGAGGACTTTATCAATGAAGATGAAGCCGTGGACGAAGAACAGGAAGGCGATTCGCCGGAGGATGTACTGGATGACGACTTTGAGTTTTTAGACCTTGATGACGGAGGCGTGGATTCAGACCTCGGAGTATATGACGAGTAAGTAAAGGGGACAATTTCATATGGATATTGTAGAGCGAGGGATTCCGCCTTAGTGGTGTGAGTCCTTTTTTTGTTACTAAAAATCAGCATAGAAAGAAGAGGTTTATTATGGGAATAATAAGAAAAATAAGATCAAAAGCCCTTGTTGCAACTACTCTCTGTGTAACGGTTCTCTCTTCAGTAGTTTCACCGATTACTGTATCGGCGGCAGAGGGCGCTTACAGAACCACACGGGAGCGTATCGAAGCAGAATATACGCTGACAGACAAGGTTACAGACTGGTCGGATAACAGCCAGAAAAACTATGAGATTGCAGATGGTTCTACCGATACAGATTATCTTATCAAGTCCGTGGAGTGGACGGATATTGATAAGGGGGAGGCAACAATAACACTTGCCGGAGCAAATACCGAGGAGTCGGTAGCTCTTTTTGTATTTACTACTTGTACAGGACATGTGGCAGACGGTTCATGCAGGGACAGCGAGGGACTTATGCCCGAAGTCATACTTCGTGATATTGAAAAGCTTCAGGAAATGTATGACAGGGTTGACTGTGTTGTGGTCAATGGCAACGACACATGGGAAACCATAGAGGAAGCCGGGCATCCGTGGAGTTATATATATGCCAGAACGACAGATGTAAATTCCCAAGGTGGAAAATATTGGGACCCCGCTTGTTCTAGCTTCATCTGGGACTGTACTAAGGTCATTGAATCGGCAGGGGGATTAGATCAGTATTATATCGGAATCAACCCTGTAAAATCTTTTACAAAAGCTAATTCGGAAAATGACATTAAAAACTGGCTCATGAGTTTTCCGTGGATCAATGGCCAGCACAACTCGGCATCAATTATGGCTGGGGTAAGGTCATATTTGTTTGGCAGCCTCCATTCTTCTAAGTATGGCAATGCGCAGAAGAATAAAAACCCGGAGGTATATAAGGCTGCGGTTCAAAATGCTATAGAGGCAAAACCGGAGATGGACATGCTTGTAAACAGACCGACAGCAATTTATACGGCGGCAGATGCTGTATGCGACTATCCATCCAATGGGCTGGGAAGATCAGTAAGTAAGCTGTATTCATATAGCGCCGACAGCGAGTTTATTGATTTTGTGGGAAAGAATTACACCACATATGAAGGCGGGCAAAAGAGATATTTTTCTCTTGCAAGTAGCAAGACATTTTTTAATCAGGCTACAAGCGATGGTTCGGAGGCAGATGACCTTACACTAAAGGCTTATACGGCTTTCTTCCAGCCCGGAGAAGTGGCTAAGAATCAAAATGCAAGGGTCGTGCACACTACAGCGTCCGGGCATATTACATACACTTCACAGGGGACAGAATATCTTGAGCCGGATTATGAATATCAGGATGATTTCTCTACAGCTGGTGTACTCACTCCTGACAAGAACATTTCCATTTCAGATACTATCTCTGAAGCATTTGAAATAATAAGTGCTGAAGCTTTTACAACGGGAAATGTGCATACAACTGTCAGCGTAAAAGGGCAGGCGGTAAAGGCAACAGCAGATCAGTATATTTCCGGTGACGAATTGACTCTCACAATCAAGGTCAAGCTGAAGGCAGGCAATTCAACGCAGATTGAGGGGCAAACCATATCTGCGAGTGAAGAAAATG
>JBGUQP010000455.1:0-3712 GCA_045131145.1 Lachnospiraceae bacterium
CCGAACGGGCTTCCGCCACCACATGATTCCTGCGTTCCCGCTCGGTAATGAAATACACAGATATGATAAAGGAAATGATCACCAGAAATATGATCCAAAGGAAGAGCCTCTTAAGACCTGTCGATAATGAAGCTTCTGCCCTCTTGTCGTCTTCCGTAAACTTTACCAAACCATTACCCTCTTTTCCCTGATGTTCACATTTATTACTATATCATTTTTTAAGCCTTTAGGCAAAAAAAGAACCCGGAGAGATATCTCTCCGGGCTGTAAGCCAATTTAATATTCTTTTATCAACCCTTTACCGCACCAGCGATGAAGGAATCCTGTATCCTTCTGCATAGGATTATGTAAACTATAAGTGTGGGGAAGGTCGCGATAACAAGTGCCGCACCTATTGGACCCCAGTCCGTTGTATATGCACCTGACAGAGCCTTGATACCTACAGGCAGTGTCCTGTGCTTGGAGTCGGAAATAAATACATTGGCAAACATGAACTCATTCCAGCACTGAAGGAATGCATAGATTCCTATCGTAGCATATGCGGGTTTAAGAAGGGGGACTATTATCCTTCCGAATGTTCCCCACAGGCCGCATCCGTCGATACGTGCTGCCTCATCAAGGTCAAAAGGTATATCAACCATAAAACCTGTACAGATGAGGATGGACATCGACAGGGTAAATGCCGAATAAGGAATGATCAGCGTCGAATAGTGGTTAAGCCAATGGAGCTTACTGAGTATTACGTATACCGGAACGATCGAAGCCTGAAGCGGGATAGTAAGTCCCAGCATAAAGAATGCATTGGTAAGTTCCGCACCCTTCCACTTGATCCTTGTTATGGCGTAGGTTGCCATCATGGCTGCCATGATAGAGATTAAGATCGAAATAACCGTAACAAGTACACTGTTTACAAAATACAGACCCATGTTACCGGTCTTCATGGCTGAAACATAGTTGGAGAATAACCATTCCCTGGGAAGTCCCACTACATTCTCGCCGAAGATCTCCTCATTGGATTTAAGTGAAAACGTGAACATAAAATAAATAGGGAAAATATTTATAAATGCCCAGACAATAAGGAGGATGTAAACCAGTATCCTGACACCGGGATTAGATTTTTTTAAAGTATAACGTTCTTCTAACTGCACCTTTCCACCCCTCCTTATTCTCTTTCCTTAAATGCCGCCGAGATTGCCAGAGCAAAGGCAAAACAAAGTATGATCAGCATGACCGAAATTGTTGAACCCATTCCGTATCTGTTTCTTAAGAAGAGCATATCTTCCAACAGAGTAGAAGGTACTTCAGTCTTATGTGTAGGTCCGGCATTTGTTATGATGCGGACAAGGTCATATGTCTTAAGTGAACCGGTTACTGCGAAGATAACACTGGTACGGATTATCGGCTTGATGGTCGGGATGACAACATACCAGTCAACCTGCCAGTTTGTTGCTCCGTCAAGCATTGCGGCTTCGCGAAGATCGGGTGACACACCCTTAACGCCAGCATACATGAGGAGCATGTGATATCCGACATACTGCCATATGGTCGGGACTACTACAGAACCAAGGGCAGTCTTTGGATCTCCTACCCATATATGCTGCCAGTCCACCAGTCCCAGTGCTGCCAGCGCCCTGTTTAAGATACCGTAATCGGGGTTATAGATCTTTAACCACAACTGACCGATAACAACCGTTGATATCAGCACGGGCATAAAGAATACCGTAAGGAAAAACCTCTCTCCCTTATATTTACGTCCAAGCAGCAGGGCAAGGAGCAGGGAAAAAGGAAGCTGTATGAATACAGAGAAAAACGCAATGATAAGAGCGTTCTTAAGAGATGTCATCCAGTTGATCGATCCGCTCTTAAACAAATCTATATAGTTTTTAAAACCGATGAATTCTCCGGGTGAAAAACCATTCCATTTCTGAAAACTCCGGTATATAGATACGGCAATGGGAGCTATCAGGATACCTACAAAAAGAAGTATCGCAGGAAGTAAAAACAGGAAAATGTCTAATCCGGTCTTAAAATTCTTGTTTTTGGACTTAGTTTTGTTTTCAGCCATTTTATAATACCTTCCCAAAAGAGTAAAATATACCCTTCCCAAACCTCAAGGGAATGGGAAGGGTTAAATTCATTACCTTAAGTCGCTTGCAAGGCCTTCGATGAAGCCTGCACCGTCGATCTGTGAACCGTAAACCTGGTCTACATATGAAAGGTAAACCTGAGCGTCGTCAGCTGTCATAGCGGTATCACCGAAGAGTACCATTGAATCAGCGCCTGCAACGATCTCAGCAACGGTCTGGGTAAGAGGATTGATCTCGCTTGTGTCACCGTAAGGTGTCCAAGCAGGAAGTCCACAACCATCAAGATATCCATAGTGGCAGATGTACTTACCAAGTTCCATAGCGTAATCAGCAGCCCTCTCAGCGTTAGGTGATGAAGCAGCTACAGCAAGTGTATCTGAAGGACCACCGATAAGCTGACCAAGCTTAGACTTGCTTGAATCGATAACAGGGAACTCAGCAACCTTAACCTTATCCTTGAACTCATCGTTTGCAGCGAAGTCAGCACAGTTCCATGTACCGTTCATGTAGAATGCATACTTGCCAGCCATGAAGTTAGCCTTAACTTCGTCGTTTGTAAGACCGATACCAGCGGGATCGAAGTATTCCTTGGTGATCATTTCCTGGAATGTATCAACTGCCTGAGCAATACCCTGATTGTTCCATGTAGCACCGTTTACGAATACATTGTTAAGCTCCTCAGCACCGATAGACTTCTCGATGATTGACTCAAGATACTCGGTTACACACCATGTTTCCTTACCAGCACATCCGAAAGGAGTGATGCCCTTAGCCTTAAGGTCGTCGCAGCACTTGATGAAGTCCTCATATGTTCCGGGAATCTCATCGTATCCTGCTTCCTTAAGAAGATCCATGTTAGCGAAAAGACCAACGATGTTCATTGTAAGCGGAACACCGTAGTGCTTGCCTTCGTATGTTGAGTTACCAAGCATAACTACAGGAAGCTCATCCTTGTAGTTCTGGTATACATCGTCAAGGCAGTAAACCTTACCGGCCTGAACGAAATCACCGAGGAATGCACATGACCATGTGAAGAAGATGTCAGGCATTTCATCAGCTGAAACTGCAGCCTTGATCTTGGTCTTGTATGACTCATTCTCAAATGCTTCCCAGTTAAGAGTAATGTTGGGATACAGTTCCTGCATGTCAGCGATAGCTGCTTCATAAGAATGACGGTTTGAATCACTCTCGGTAGCTATACACCACATGTTAAGTGTTATAGCCTCATCAGAAGCTGCTGCCTCTTCAGCGGGAGCTTCCTCTTCCTCTGCTGCAGGCTCTTCAGCGGGAGCTTCAGCAGCGGGCTCAGCTGCAGGTGCTGCAGGAGCGGGCTCACTTGATGCAGCGCCGCCGCCACAGGCTGTAAGCGAGATTGCCATAACACCTGCGAGTAACATTGATACTACGCGTCTCATTTTCATAATTGACCTCCTTAATAAATGAAATGTTTTATATCGTAAAGCGGTTATCCGCCTTCGATCTGATTATTTGTCCTTACCCGATCCTGTTCTTACCATCGGCCAGGGATAATCGATTATCATATCATCCCCGTCGAGTGTGTAATATAGTAAGGTATCTTCTATGGGATCGCTGTACATAAGCTTGATGGTCCCTGCCTGCTTATC
>JBGUQP010000456.1:0-6856 GCA_045131145.1 Lachnospiraceae bacterium
ATCACTATTGAGAACAATCCTGAGGTCCGTTTGACCATGAGTTTTGGCGGTGCATTCGGAACGGAACTTGTGAACAATCTTATCGGAACCGCAGATAAGGCGCTGTATGAATCAAAAAAGACACGTGATACATATACAGTAATCGAGATATAGCAAAATGAAACGAGGAACCGTCCCTTTGTTTCATGAGAGGAGACCTGCATGAGGATAATTAAGAAATACAATGAAACAAGCCTGATCCTGCGCATTGTTGCCGGCCTTATAATAGGAGTTATCCTAGGTCTGCTGATACCCGGGAAGCCGTTTATTCCGATTCTTGGTAAGCTGTTTGTCGGAGCATTGAAATCAGTGGCTCCGATCCTTGTTTTCGTTCTTGTTATCTCTTCGCTGACTCAGGGCAATACAGGCTTCGACAGGAGGTTCTCCCTCGTGATCATCCTGTATCTTGCCTCCACATTTATTGCCGGTGTAGTGGCAGTAGCAGCAAGCTTTATGTTCCCTCTTAAGGTAAAGCTTATAGGCAACGCCGATGTGGGCTCGGCACCCTCAGGAGTCGGAGAGGTGCTTAAGAATCTGCTGGTTGGGATGGTGAGCAACCCGGTTCAGGCACTTTCGGAAGCCAATTATGTAAGTATTCTTTTCTGGGCGGTCCTTCTCGGGATCATCTTTAAGAGCCTGGCAGGCGAGGCAACGAAAACGGTTATAAACGACCTGTCCCAGGCTTTCTCAAAACTCGTTTCATGGATAATAAATCTTGCGCCTTTCGGCATCATGGGTCTTATATATGAGACCATATCCCAGAGCGGTATGTCTATATTCATAGATTACGGAAAGCTCCTTTTGCTGTTGGTGGGAACCATGCTTTTCGTTTCACTCGTGATAAACCCGATCCTGGTATTCCTAATGATCAGGACTAATCCTTATCCCCTTGTTTTCCGCTGCTTGAGGGAAAGCGGTTTCATGGCATTCTTTATGCGTTCATCGGCGGCGAACATTCCGGTAAATATTGCTTTATGTAAAAAACTGGGACTTGATAAAGACGTGTACTCGGTATCGATACCCTTAGGATCCACCATCAATATGGACGGGGCAGCTGTAGTCATTACCATAATGACAATGACTGCAGCAAATACAATGGGCGTTAGCGTAGATATTCCATCGGCGGTAATACTTTCATTCCTTGCTACCCTGGCTGCATGCGGAACATCGGGAGTAGCCGGAGGATCACTGCTGCTTATCCCCATGGCCTGTTCGCTTTTTGGGATACCGCAGGATGCGGCAATGGAAATGGTAGCAGTGGGATATATTATCAATGTCATCCAGGATTCATTTGAGACTGCGCTTAATTCTTCGGGAGATGTGCTGTTCACCGCAACAGCGGAGTACAGCCAGTGGAGAAAGATGGGAAAAAGCCTGCCGACCTTCCTTGGAGGTACGACCAGGGTTGACGAGGAGGAGTCCAAATGAATGTCTTTGATATCATCGGTCCCGTAATGATAGGACCTTCCAGTTCACATACTGCCGGTGCGGTAAGGATAGGAAGGGTCGTTAATAAGCTGTGTGACGGACTTGATCCCGTAAAGGTGGAGATAATACTTTCCGGTTCTTTTGCCAAGACAGGCAAGGGACACGGCACCGACAAGGCCCTCCTGGCAGGAATTATGGGTTTTCACAGTTATTCTCCCGAAGTGAGGGACGCCCTGAATATCGCAAAGGAACGAGGGATTGACTTTTCCTTTACCAATGAGGAGATAAGGGGTGCTCATCCCAATACGGCAAGGATAGAATTTGTAACCGCCGAAGGAAAGCAGGGTGAGGTTCTTGCCTCCAGCATAGGAGGAGGAAATATAGCAGTAAGCAGGGTCAATGGCATGAAGGTTGACTTTAACGGAAGCAGCAATACCATTCTGGTTATGCATACGGATAAACCGGGAGTCATCGCAAACGTGACCAACATGATGCACTGGGAGTATGAGGATCTGAACATTTCGAACTTCAGCCTGTCAAGACTTGAGAAGGGCGGAGAGGCGATCATGACTATCGAGACCGATAACCTTCCGCCGGAAACCCTTATTGAGGATATAAGAAAGATAGATCACGTGACAAACGCTATACTGATACGGAGGCTGTAATGAAGTATGAATCCATACAGGAACTGGTAGATGCGGCAGTTGGCAGCGATGAAAAGATAAGTGCGGTTGTGTTAAGGGATCAGGCCGCTGCTATGGATAAGAGTGAGCTTGAACTCTGGGAAAAGATGGAGATCGATTTCGAGGTCATGAAACAATCCGTCATAAGCGGAGGAAGTAAGGACCTAAAGTCGATGTCAGGGCTGACAGGCGGAGAAGGGTTCCTTATGAAGGAGTATGCAGACAAGGGAAAGTCAATCTGCGGCCCCTTTCTTGCCGGTGCCATGTCAAGGGCATTATCCGTATCGGGATACAATGCTGCCATGGGCAGGATAGTTGCGGCTCCCACAGCCGGCTCCTGCGGTATAATCCCCGGGTGTCTTATCTCCATGTGCGAGGACAGGGGAGTATCGGAAAACGATGCCATCATGTCATTGTTTACGGCAGGAGCTTTCGGAATGGTAATTGCGGCAAGGGCCAGTATAGCCGGAGCAGAGGGCGGATGTCAGGCTGAGTGCGGAAGTGCTTCGGCGATGGCGGCAGCAGCTTTGGTTGAGCTTATGGGAGGAACGCCGCAGCAATGCGCAGATGCATGTGCACTTGTAATAGCGAGCCAGCTCGGACTGGTATGCGATCCTGTCGGAGGATTGGTAGAGATTCCATGTATAAAAAGAAATGCCACGGGAGTCATGCTGGCATTTTCCTGTGCGGATATGGTGCTTGCCGGGATAAGGTCCAAAATACCGGCAGATGAATGTCTTGATGCCATGAGAGAGGTCGGGGATGCGCTGCCGTGTTCCCTTAAGGAAACCGCAAAGGGAGGGCTTGCCGCCACTCCCACCGCGCTTAAGATGTTAAAGATATAATGAATACTTTTTTAATTGTTTGTAAATCATTTATATACGTATTCAACTTTGGTAAAATCAGTATGATAAGAAGGCAGTTAACAGTGGCCGGTTAATCGGTAAAACAAAAGAGATTTTACATGGAGGACAGCAAATGGATAAGCAGGAAATAAGAGAGATAGAAAGAAAGTGCATTGAAGATGAGAAGAAGCTTCTATTTGAATCTTTTTCTCAGAGCGAAGCCCTGAAATTAGGCAGCTTCATATATGATAAAAGCAAGGAGTGCAGCGGACCTGTAGCAATTGAGATAAGGATCAACCGGTTGACGGTATTTTGCTTTTATCCTGACGGAACCAATGAGAATAATATGCTGTGGCTTAAGGCAAAGGCTAAAACAGTGGATATGACGCAAAAGAGTTCCCTGCGTTTTTGGATAGATGTTCAGCTATCCGGAAGTTCTGCTGAAAGTAAGAGGATGCCCGAGCGCGAATATGCATGCTGTGGAGGAGGTTTTCCGTTAATGGTAAGGAATGCCGGAGTTATTGGTACGATATGTGTTTCGGGGCTGCCGCATTTGGAAGACCATAAGCTGATAGTGGATGCATTGGAAGAGTACTTAAGCAATCAGGTGAGTTGAAACAGGGGGACGGTTCCCCGTTTCATTTATTTTGAAGCATCGTAAGATATGATATGGTTGTTGTATCATTCTTATCATATCCGAGGATTTGAAGTTCTTCCCACAGGCGTGTAAGAGCAGCATCTTTTGTTTCCGTATCGGTTATTATTTCAAGTTCCAGGAATTCACCAAGTCCTTCAACCCTGTCAAGACATGCGGATATGGTTCCCTTTACATACGTTGTCCGCTCTTTAATGACAGCCGGCCTGACAGGTTCATATCCAAGAGATCCGAGAATATTCTTAATTTCATCCGGCCGTTCAATATAGGATTCATATTCCGGACGTGTCATGGAAACGTTATCACACCGATTTCCCTTAAAAGTCAGATATGACCCTGTTGAACCGGAATCCGGATATTCAACGGTGCGGATGCGAAGGGCTGTGTCGTTTCCTCGTATATCTCCGGCAGCATTATCATAATACGTATCGGATTCCTTTATATATTCCTCTTTCTTAAATCCGTTTTCTGTAAGCCTATGTGCGGAATCTTCAAGATCAACCCGGATCTTTAATTCAACTTCTATCATTCTTTCTGCCTTTCATTATGAAACAGGGGGACGGTTCCTCGTTTCATTATACATTTATGATATAATGAGAACAATAAAAGATCAGGAGGGAAAACATATGCTTGAAACTGGTAAAAAAGCACCGGATTTTACATTACCGGATCAAAACGGAGATATGCATTCACTGGCCGATTATCTCGGGAAGAAGGTAATTTTGTATTTTTACCCTAAGGATAATACATCAGGCTGTACAAAGCAGGCGTGCGGATTCGCCGACAGATACCCGCAGTTTAAGGAAAAAGGTGCAGTGATCTTAGGTGTAAGTAAGGATTCTGTAGCATCACATAAGAAATTTGAAACTAATTACGGTCTTCCCTTCACCCTGCTTTCCGACACCGAACTTGATGTCATCAAGGCCTATGATGTATGGAAAGAGAAGAAAAACTATGGGAAGGTATCCATGGGCGTTGTAAGGACCACATACCTGATCGATGAAAAGGGATATATAGTTAAAGCAATGGATAAGGTTAAGGCTGCCGATAATCCGCAGGATATGCTGGAAGCGATCTGAAACAGGGGGACGGTTCCCCGTTTCATTTTCATCAGGAAGGGTGTTGATACTGAAGACATGAAAAAAGAAGAAAAAACAAATGTAATGCGGGTTCTTGACGGAAAGAAGATTTCATATGAAAGTCATTCATATGAGCCGGATCCGACCTTAAGTGGAGAGGACATTGCAAAAATTCTTGGGGAGGAACCTGAAAAAGTATTCAAAACATTGGTAACTCAGGGAAAATCGGGATCGTATTATGTTTTCGTGGTACCCGTAAAGGAAGAGCTTGATCTGAAAAAAGCTGCAAAAGCAGCCGGAGAGAAAGCCATTGCCATGATAAAGCAGAAAGAGCTGCTGCCATTGACAGGATATGTACATGGAGGATGCTCTCCCATAGGGATGAAAAAGCAGTTTAAGACATTCATACATGAAACTGCATCTAACCATGAAAAGATATTCGTCAGTGCAGGGAAAGTAGGAATCCAGATCGAACTGTTACCTAATGATCTGATAAACGTAGCAGGATGCAGCTTAGCCGATATAGTGTGAAATATGAAGCAGCTTTCTTTATTTCCGGAAGAAAATATAGATCCACGTGCTCCTGTATCGACCAATTGGAATCTGTGGCATGGATGTACCAGAGTAAGCACAGGATGCCGGCATTGTTATATGTATCGTCGGGATGAATCCATTGGTAAAGATCCTTCCTTAGTCCAAAAGACGGAAAACTTTGATCTTCCTGTCAGAGTTTTAAGATCGGGTAAGAACAAAGGCAGATACAAGATCCCATACGGATCACATATTTATACCTGTTTTTCATCCGACTTCTTTCATCCTGATGCAGATGAGTGGCGGAACGATGCATGGGATATGATATATGAAAGATCGGACTGCTCGTTTTTCATGATCACAAAAAGACCGGAACGTATAGCTGAAAGCCTTCCGGATGATTGGGGTAAAGGCTGGGAACATGTGATAATAGCTGTCACATGTGAGAATCAGGAAATGGCAGACAAAAGGTTACCTGTCTATCTGTCTCTTCCGTTATATCATCATTCGGTCATGGTAGAACCCATGCTTAGTGCTGTTGACCTAAAGCCTTTTATTAACAGATACAGGTCTGAGGATGGAAGTACGGTCATCAAGCATGTAAGCGTTGGAGGTGAATCCGGTCCGGATGCAAGAGTGTGTGATTATGTTTGGGTGGAACAGATCCATGAGCAGTGTGTGGAGAACGGGATAACATTTTATTATCATCAGACCGGTGCAAGGCTGAAAAAGAATGGGAAAATGTATAGGATTCCAAGATCTCTTCAACATTCACAGGCACATAAAGCCGGACTTGATTTTCAGATGTTATGACCGACATACCAAGAGATTTTGGTAATATCAGGCGGGTTAGAGGATGGACAGACGGGAAGCATGTGGGATACTGGGAGTTGAAGATGGTGATAAGCTGCGGGATGTAAGGAGAAAATACCACCGGCTGATGCATGTGCATCACCCGGATACCCTGCCTGTTGACAGTGATATCAGTACAGCACAAAGGCTCAACGAGGCCTTTGAGATTATAAAAAGAGAAGGACTCTCGTCAAAGATTAAGGCGTCGGACTTAGGTATTAAGGAAAATGCGCGGGCATATTGCGATAGAAAACTGTACATGGAGGATAGCTTATTTGGCGATGAGATAATAGTAGATACCGGTGCATACGGTAAATACTATTGGGAACCTGACATGGAATCATTCAGGATGCTGCTTAAGAGCCTTGGAGAAGCAGTAAATGAGATCCTTGACGGACAGGGAAAAACTGACGGGTTAAAAGCGAAGTTCCTGCACCTTCTGATACAGGAATTCATAGATCCTTTTGAATGTATAGGTATCATTTATCCGTATGAGGAAGATGAAGGCTCTTTGATACAGACCTTCAGGATAAGGTGCCAGATTAAGACGGAGAGCCCGGTAAAGGCAGGACTGCCGGAAAATATCAGGATAAAAGCGGAAGGAAGCAGGCTGTATGTTTTTTCGAATGCCGGGCCTGTTGGCCGGATAATGTTTGAGGAAGACAGGTTATATTATCTTGTTACACCCTTTTTTCTGCAAAATGCGGCCACGGCCGAACTGATCACGGAAAAGCCGGAGAACAG
>JBGUQP010000457.1:0-3026 GCA_045131145.1 Lachnospiraceae bacterium
GATGGATAACATTCCGTACACGGAATGGTGTGAAGTCCTTGATAAGATGATCAGGGAGTATGGTGTCAGCGAACCGGTCCTTAAGGAGTCGGAAGAAGACCTTGAAGATAAACTGACGAAAATAGAATATGAGGCCGGCAGTACCGGTGCAGAAAAGACAGGTGCTGAACGAAGCCAGAAGGATCTGCTGGAATCGGAGAAGAACCTTGTAGTCGATCTGGGATGCGGTACGGGAACCCTGACAAATCTTATGAATAAAAAGGGTTACGATATGATAGGGATCGATTCTTCGCCGGCCATGCTTGAGATCGCCCAGGCAAAGAGAGACGACAAAGGGTACGAAATATTGTACATTAACCAGGATATGCGTGACCTTGATCTTTATTCGACGGTAGGTACCGTGTATTCTGTCTGTGATTCTGTTAACTATCTTCTTAAGGATGAAGAGGTTGAACGAACCTTTAAGCTTATTGAGAAGTTTTTATATCCGGGCGGTCTTTTCATGTTTGACTTTAATACCGTTTATAAATACGAGAAAGTCCTTGGTGATACGACTATAGCCGAGAACCGCGAAGACTGTGCCTTTATATGGGAAAACTTCTATGATGATGAGACTCATATCAACGAATATGATCTAAGTATCTTTATTGAGCAGGACGAGCCGGGAATATTTAAACGCTTCACGGAGAATCATTTCCAAAGGGGTTATACTCTGGGACAGATGCATGTCTTTCTGCAAAAGGCAGGCCTTAAGGCTGTTCTTGTAAGGGATTCGGATACCAAGGAAGAACCGTCATATGACTCACAGAGGATATTTATTGTAGCAAGGAAGGAACCTTAAAGGGAGAAATAAGCGTGAATGAAATAAGATCGAGAAAGCTTAATCTGTTTGTACCGGGAAGGCTGTGCCTTTTCGGCGAACACTCCGACTGGGCGGGCATGTACAGAACCGTTAATGCCGGGGTTGTAATGGGACAGGCGGTCGTAACCGGTATTGAGCAGGGTATATATGCTGTCGTTGAGAGAAATGATAAGTTCATAGTCGAGAGCAATCTCGATGTATATGATGAGCCGAAACTTGAGTCGCCCATGGATACGGCCAGGCTCCTTGAAGTTGCAAAACAGGGCGGCTTCTTTTCTTATGTTGCCGGTGTCGCATCATATATAAATGATAATTACACGGTGGGCGGACTGAAGATAACGGTCACCAAAATGGATCTTCCCATCAAGAGCGGCCTGTCATCTTCGGCTGCCATATGTGTCCTTGTAGCCAGGGCCTTTAACCAGATGTATAACTTAAGGATGAATGTTAAGGGTGAGATGCAGGCGGCATTTCGGGGTGAACAAAGGACGCCTTCACGATGCGGCAGGCTCGATCAGGCCTGTGCTTACGGCGTTAAGCCCGTACTCATGGATTTTGACGGTGTTGAGATAGATTCAAGGGAGTTAAGCGTGGGCGCTACTTTCAGATGGGTTATTGCAAACCTTAATGCGAGCAAGGATACCATAAAGATCCTTGCCGATCTTAACCGCTGCTATCCCTTTGCTGAGGATGAGATCCAGAAGAAGGTCCAGGAAGCGCTGGGTATTGATAATAAGATCATAAATGAGAAGGCCGTTAAGTACCTGTCTGAAGGAAATGCTAAGGCTCTTGGCGCTCTTATGGATGAATGGCAGCTAAACTTCGATGAGAAGGTCATGCCGGCATGTTCCGAGCTTATTGCTCCTGTGCTTCATTCCGTTCTGGAAGATAAGGAAATAAGAAAATTCATATACGGGGCCAAGGGTGTGGGTTCCCAGGGTGACGGGTCGGTACAGTTTTTGTGTAAGGACGAAGAAAGCGTAAAGGGCCTGCAGGAATATCTTGATAAGAAGGGGATGTCAAGCTTTACGTTAACCCTTAAGCCCGGCCAGTCGGTCCGCAAGGCAGTCATACCGCTTGCAGGTTACGGAACCAGGATATTCCCCGCTACAAAGGCAATGAAAAAGGGCTTTTCACCGGTGGTTGATAAGGATGGCATGTTAAAGCCCGCTCTCTTTATAATGCTTGAGGAACTCTTCAATGCGGGGATCGAGGATGTATGCCTTATCATAGGCGAGGATGAACAGGATGAGTATGATAAGCTTTTTGCTCCGGTTGATGAGGATCTTAAGTTAAAGCTTCCCAATGATAAGGCAGAGTATGCTGACAGGATAGTCGAGATGAGACAGCACATCACCTTTGTCTATCAGAATGAGAGAAAGGGATTCGGACACGCCGTACACCTGACCAAGCAGTTTTCACAGGGGGCGCCGGTACTTCTTCTGCTGGGTGATTTTATATATGAATCAACGGGTCCCGTAAGCTGTTCAAGGCAGGTCATTGATGCCTACATGGAGTGCGGAAAGACTCTTGTAAGTATCGAAGAAGTTGACCTTGAGAAGGTTGTTCATTACGGCATACTTTTCGGCCAGTGGGATGATTCGGACGAGACTATGATGAAGGTTGAACGGATGGTGGAGAAGCCGACGGATGATTATGCCGAGGAGTATCTTGGTGTCATAAACAATAAGAAGCAGAAGAAGTATTACGCAACCTTCGGGCAGTATGTGCTGACCCCCGAGGTTTATGATGAGCTCACAGCAATGGTGATAACCGCGGACAATGAAGGAGCAACGGGCGAGATAGGACTTACCGAAGCGCTTGATAATGTAAGGCAGAAATACGGAATGTATGCTTTCAGGCCTGAAGGAAAGTCATATGATTTGGGTCTTCCAGAAGCTTACAGATATACGATAGCCAATTTCGGGATCTGAACGGATATGAGATTCGTGTGAGGTAAAAAGGGATTGCGGAACAGATATTTACTAGACTGCACGCTGCGTGACGGCGGCTATATAAACGACTGGGAATTCGGACACGACAATATTCTGAATATTTTCGAGCGTGTCGTGGCTTCGGGTGTTGATGTTATTGAGATAGGTTTTCTTGATGACAGAAGGACATTTGATATGAACAGATCGATAATGCCCGATACCGATTCGAT
>JBGUQP010000458.1:0-9502 GCA_045131145.1 Lachnospiraceae bacterium
GAGGAACTTCCTCTTTAGCATCCGGTTCTGCTTCTTCCTTAGGAGCCTCCTCTTCAGCATCCGGTTCTGATTCTTCCTGTGGAGCCTCCTCTTCAGCTTCCGGTTCTGCTTCTTCCTTAGGAGCCTCCTCTTCAGCTTCCGGTTCTGATTCTTCCTGTGGAGCCTCCTCTTCAGGATCCGGTTCTGATTCTTCCTGTGGAGCCTCCTCTTCAGCAACCGGTTCTGATTCTTCCTTAGGAGCCTCCTCTTCAGCTTCCGGTTCTGATTCTTCCTCTTCTGTACCTTCGTAAGTTTCAGGATTCTCTTCAGGGAATTCAGGCTCTGTCTCTTCTTTCTCCTCTTCTTTGATAGCTACCTGCTCTTCTTCCCTTACCTCCTCAGCATCATGTCTGGCTATGACTTCTTCAACTTCTCTGTCCATATCGGTCATTTCCGAAGAGGGAACTTCCTCTGCTTCTTCCTTTTCCGGAACCTTTGCAAAGTCAAGCTCCTTAGCCTCTTCCTTTATTTCATCAACAGGGATCGGTATTGAAACCGAAGAAGGCTTTGCTGCAACCTCAACGGGGGGAGTAAAGAATGGGGTAACAGCCGGTTCAAGTGTAGGGGTCGGCCTTGCTATATCATCTATTTCCGGAAGAACACCCTTAAGCTTGGCCATTATATCATTTGTCTGTACAAGTGATTTCTCCTTGGCCTCAAGGATACGCCTCTCTTCGTTCTCCTTCTTTTTCTCTTCCCAGTCTTTATAAATGTCACTCAGTTCTTCACTGTCTTTATCTTCTTCATCAAGCTCATACTCGGGTGTATGCTTCATGACAGTTTTTTCTGTCTCTTCATCCGGGGCAGCTTCTTCCTCATGAGCATCTTCAGTTACTTCTTCATTTGTTTCTTCTGTTACTTCTTCATCCGTTTCCGTTACATCCGGAGTTTCTGAAGTTTCTTCCACCATCTCGGCATTTATGGGTATGAAGGTTGTTATCTGTACATCTTCTTCATTTTCCTGAGCATCATCAAGTTCATTCTCAGCCTGCACTATCCCGCCAACGGATATCACAGGTTCATTCTCAACCGGTTCAACATCCATTGTATCGTTTTCATACAGCTGCTCGTATGCTTTCGGATCACCGCTTAGGGCTACCCCTTTATCAATATTCCCGGCACTTTCTTTCTCAAAGAATTCCTTTAAATTCTCCGAAAGGCCGTTCTGGAGATCCATCGTATTGTACATGCCCACATTTACAGGCTGAACCTGTATGGAATCGATCTCGGACGTTGTAAGCATCTGTGCGGTCCGCTGCACGGGTACTCCCATCGGCTGAGCGGATAACTGCATGCCGTTTGGATCCTGCATGGGTATTCCCTGATTCTGCATGAGCTGTCCGTCAGGCATCATCTGCTGCATATTAACAGGTGTGTTCTGAATTCCTGCAGGCATATTCTGCATCCCTGAAGAAGCCTGCTGCATCTGTACATAAGGCTGATACTGCTGGTTTACCGGACGCTGAATAGGTATCTCCTGAGGGTTGCCTGCCTGGGGATCCGTATCATATATCTGCTGAACAGGCGTATTCTGCATGTTCATGAATTGATCGGTAAGGGGCTCCTGACGGCCTTCATACTTAAGCTGCTGCTCCCTGGAAAGCCTGGTGTGCTGCATCTTAAGGTCCATGGCTTTCTTAACATACTTACCATCGCCAAACCATAAAATAAGCTCGTCACATTCCTGAACGCAACGAGTCTCCTGACCGATCTTATGATAAAGATAAGCCAGCTCATAGGCCCATCTCTCCCTGTAATCCCTTTTCTTAAACTCCTCGAGTACTTCAATACGCTCTTCAACCGATACGTCGAGAGCTTCATATAATTTATATAATAAGATATACTTGCTCGTATCTTCAGGCGCTAAGCTTACAAATTCCTCATAAAGTCCCTTGGCCTGAAGGACATCATTCAACTTGATCGCAAGCTCACACAGTGCATACACTATTGACCTTCCGCCCGGATGCCTGTCGTAAGCAAGCAACAGAATATCCCTTGCCTCTTCATACTTCTTGTTTATCTTATAAACTTCACTGACGGTGCAGAGCATGGAAACACTCCTGACCTTGCGCCAATCGATTGTATCCGCTATATTCATGGCTTCAGCGAACCGCCTCTCATCTATAAGATGTTTGATCTGATCGGCACATACCTGATATTCGTACTTATCCAATGTTATCTACCTCTAAAGTCTGTCAGTGTCATTTATAAGAAAAAAGATACCCTGACCACAATATATATACATACGAAGTAAATTTTATCATAGGTATAGTGACTTGTCAAAAATCAAGAAGTCCTGTAAGATACGCAAAATCTTCGAGTGTGAGTGCCTCTCCGCGGATATTTTCATTAAGATTCATTTCACGGAGAGCCTTTATCACATCCTCCTTTAAAAAGCCAGGTTCTGCGGCATTGGCAATACTGTTTGCAAGTGTTTTTCTTCTCTGGTTAAAGGCCGCCCTGATAAGCTTGAACATAAGTACCTCATTTGATACCGGAACAGGAGGTTTCTCATATACATCAAGCTTTATTACAGCAGACCCTACTTTGGGTCTTGGGATAAAACAATTGGGCGGAACATTGGCTACAATATGCGGATCGGTATAATATCTGACCGCCAGGGACAAGGCACCGTACTCCTTGCTTCCGGGGCCTGATACCATCCTATCCGCAACCTCTTTCTGTACCATTACGGTTATGGATTTAAGGGGTGCATGATTTTCAAGAAGTCCCATAACTATCGGGGTAGTTATATAATATGGAAGATTTGCCACAACCTTGGCTAAGCCTTTCTTTTCACCCGGTTTAAGCAAGCTGTCCATATCCACCTTAAGGATATCATCGTTTATTATACTTACATTTTTATAGTCCCTAAGGGTTTCCTCTAGAATGGGAATAAGTTCTTTATCTATCTCAACCGCCGTAACCCTGCCTGCACGCTCACACAGGTACTGGGTCATGGAACCGATACCCGGACCTATCTCAACAACATGATCATCCTTGCCTATTTCTGCCGCATCCATTATCTTTTCCAGAACATGGCCGTCTATGAGAAAATTCTGCCCATATCTTTTCTGAAAAGTAAAATCGTGCTTCTTTATGACTTCTATGGTTTTTGATGCGTTTGCGATCCTATCCATCCGCTCTTACCCCAAACAGAGCCGCTGCGTTTTCATATGTGGCCCTTTCAATCTCTTCATATTCTGCATTTCTCAGTGAAGCTATCCTTTCTATAATATATGTAAGATATGCCGATGAATTCCGCCGTCCTCTGTATGGCTCGGGTGCCAGATAAGGACAGTCGGTTTCAACAACAATGTTTTCAAGCGGAATCGATCCTGCAATCTCCTGAAGTTTTCTTCCGTTCTTAAATGTCACCACTCCACCGATACCTATGTGATATCCCATCTTCACATATTCCCTGGCAATCTCTAAGGAATATGAAAAGCAATGGATTATTCCTCTCATTCCCCTAAATTCTTCCCTGCTTATTATTTCAAGTGTATCTGCGGCGGCATCTCTGCTGTGAACTATTATGGGAAGGGCAACCTCCTTAGCCAGTCTGAGTTGTCTTTCAAACCATTTTTTCTGAACTACCTTTCCCGGTGAATCATAATGGTAATCAAGTCCTATCTCTCCGATGGCAACAACCTTAGGGTCTTGGCATAATATCTTTAACCGTTTAATATCATCTTCTGTCAGGTTTTCGCAATCGCTTGGGTGTACTCCCACCGCAGCATAAACATGATCATATTCATGTGCCAGCTTTACCGTATTCTCAGTACTCGTAAGAGAAGCCCCTACATTTACTATCGGGGCTATTCCTTCCTCCATAAGGAGCCTTATTAATCTGTCTCTGTCACTGTTGTATGCATCATCATCATAGTGTGCATGCGTCTCAAAAATCATCCTTCCAATTCCCCTTAAAATTTTTCAAAAAAGTATTGCAAATCTCTCGCTCCTGTAATATAATGCCTATTGTGTCGCGGGACATGCGCGATTAGCTCAGTTGGTAGAGCACCTGACTCTTAATCAGGGTGTCCAGGGTTCGAGCCCCTGATCGCGCACTGAAGCACTGATCTTTTGTTTAGGACTTAAGGTCGGTGTTTTTTTATAACCATTTTCTAAGCACTGTCTTAAGTTCCGAATCTCTTATGGGTTTTCCAAGGAAATCCTGCATACCTTCTTCAAGCAGCATCTCTTTAGTTCCCGCAACAACATCTGCAGTCAGGGCTACTATAGGAACATTCTTTGCTTTTTCATCATCAAGGCTGCGTATAAGCCTGGTTGTATCTACTCCGTCAAGATCGGGCATCATATGATCCATGAAGATAAGGTCATAATCACCGTTCTTAACCATATCTATTGCCTTTTTCCCGCTCTCGGCAATATCCAAATGCATACCGTATGGTTCCATGAGAGCCTTTGATACCTTAAGGTTTACCATGTTATCATCAACAATGAGCACTCTCTTTCCTTTATACCTGTCTGTTTTCTCCTCTTCCGAAGTTCTGTCTTTTTCCGCGGTTTTTTCTCCTGAGGGTTCATATATAAAGTTCTCAAGATCCATTGCCTTTTTAGGTCCCAGCTGCTGGTCGTCCGAGATCTCCTGATGAAAACTTATATGGAAAGTCGAACCTTCTCCATACACACTCTCGGCCGTTATATCACCGTTCATCATAAGCGCCAGGTCCCTGCTAATTGCAAGACCCAGTCCGGTTCCTTCTATATTCCGGTTCTTCCTTGTATCAACCTGGTTAAATACACCGAATATTGTCTTTAAATTCTCTTCTTTTATTCCGATACCGGTATCCGTAACATCAATATAGATCACATAATCATCGGTCAGCCGCCGGCACTCACATTTCATCTCTATACTGCCTTCCTTTGTGAACTTAACGGCATTCCCAAGAATATTCATAAGTATCTGCCTGACCCTCAGTTCATCTCCTATTACCCTTACAGGCATATCTGAATAAACGTAGAGTTTAAGATCAACTCCCGTTCCGTCAAGTCGCGTCCGGATTATCGTACTGACATCATAAATCAGCTTGGCAAGATCATATTCCTCATTTATGATCTCATACTTGCCCGATTCTATCTTGGATATATCCAGTATGTCATTTATAAGCTCAAGCAGACCGTCACCTGCTGTCTTTATTACCTTCAGCTGATTTCTGGTCTCTTCCTTAAGTGACATATCGGCAAGCATAACATCACTCATGCCTATTATCGCATTCATAGGAGTTCTTATTTCATGCGACATATTTGCAAGGAAATTACTTTTTGCCTTATTGGCCTCCTCCGCAAGCCTGCTGCCCTCATCAGCCATCTGCATAGACAGGATGGCATCCGTCATGTCGGGCAGGAAGATTATCTCACAGCTGATCTCATTAAATTCATCATAAATAGCTGATCTTACAAGGCGGCAATAGGCCTCGCGTCCCTTAATGGACATAAGCCACGACCTGTACTCTTCGGATACATGACTTAAGCTGGTCACGGGCTCGATTATATCTTCAAGCTTCTTGCCCTTCAGGGTTCCGAACCTTGCAAAGGTTGAACCGGCTATATCATTATACAGCTCAATATAACCCTTTGGGTTTAGTATAATGACCGGAACATTGACCTCCCTGAATACAAAGCCAGATACATTGGCTTCCGAAATACCGAAGGCCATATAACCCTTGGATATCATGAAGAGGAGCATGGATGAGAGAAAGGCAAACACAACAGTACCCGGGATCGCGGGAGTTCCCGCCACAAGCGGGATATATGTATCAAGGATAAGTCCGACTACAAGAATGGGGCCAAACCATCTGAATCTTTTTATAAGATGTCGCTCTCTCTTAAATTCGGCATTTTTATTCCACCATTCCAAAATAACATAGAAAAATATAAGAGCGATGAGTACAGATGCCGTCTCAACGTATCTTGCAGGAATCTTCTTGGAATACCACCAGTATCCCCAGGGAGTTTCAACAAAAGTAACCGCATTCTTCTGGATCATGAATAACCATGAGCAAAAGAACATCACCGAGCATATCGTACATACCGTAATATTGATCTTTCTCGGGAAACCTGAGAGTATTGTCAGATATGAAAGAACCGAACAAATATAGAGGATAACCGAAATAAGACCTATAGCTCTCGGGATATAGGCAAAATCACTCCCGTGACACAGGCCCATCCATCCGTAGCCGAAGTCCCATGTAAAAATACTTACACACGCAAGCAGCATCCTTCTTCCGGACCTGGATGAAGGATTATTGAAATGAGTACTGAGTCCCAGCAGAAGAGCAACTGTACCCATAAAGAAAAGGGCAAAAGATACAAGTGCCGATAATTCGTATCTTATCATATAGAATTATTTCCCTTCGTATGTAATAACAGCTCCCACATCATAACCCGCAAGCTTCTCTCTTCCTTTAAGCCCTGCGAGTTCCATTATACATATGATCTTTTCCACTTCTCCGCCCAGCTGCTCAACAAGCTTGGCAGAAGCGGCCAACGTTCCTCCCGTAGCAATAAGGTCATCTACTATAACCACCTTCTGACCCTTCTTTATCGCATCCTTATGCATTTCAATTACCGCGCTTCCGTATTCAAGATCATATTCCTGTGATACTGTCTCACATGGAAGCTTACCCTTCTTTCTTATAAGAACAAAGGGCTTATGAAGTTCATATGCCAGAGGCGCTCCGAAAATGAATCCCCTGGATTCTGCTCCTGCTATGACATCGTATTCTACTCCCTCAAGCAGCTTCTTAAGTTCATCGACCGCAAGCTGAAATCCATCCGCATCCGCAAGAATTGCGGTTATATCCCTGAATATTATCCCGGGTCTCGGAAAATCAGGTATGCTCCTTACATAATCTTTAAGCTCTTTCATCCTAAGCCTCCACAAATATTATTACATAATTATGCTGACATATATTCTAGCACACTATACTCTTAATAAAAAGTTTACTACTTTTCAAACTTAAGGGGTTCTCTCTTCACGTCCTTAATGTGGCCCATATCATTAAACAATGAAAGGATCGGAATTGTCATCTCTCCTTCTCTCTGTATAAACTCAATGATCGATACGGAACAAAGACCATACGGCATTGTAGTAAGGACAAAAGGAAAAGGAAGGCTTAATATGTGTGATATAAGAACCGCACCCGATCCGCCATGAGCAAAAAGAGCAACCGTATCGTCACAATTCTTCTCACAATAATACAGTCCATTCCTTCTGATGAGTCCGAAGGAAGAGAGGAATTCATCAACGCAGGGTGAGATCTTTCTGAAATAGGAAAGACATTTATTATCCCTGAAATAATGATGTTTGTCCCAATCACTGCTTCCCACATATTCCGGATCTTCCGTAAGCATCTTGAATCCAAGCGTCCAGGGATGACCTTCGTATTCAAGCTTATCTTCCGTATCCTCCTTAGTATCTCCCCAGTCTATCTCGTGTATAAAATCAAGGGTGTTCACCTTTAGACCCAGCCTTTGGGCTGTATATAAAGCTGTATCACGGGCCCTCCCCATTGGTGAGGAATAGATTGCGGATATACCCTCACCCGAAAGACGTCTTGCCGTCCCCTCTGCCTGTTCCATCCCCTTTTCTGTCAGACAGTCCTTCTCATAGTCAGGTTCTCCGTGTCTTATCAGTATCAGTCTCATAATTAATCTGCATCCCTGTCCTTATATTATTATTTTATCATGCGGAAGGTATTTTAACATTGTCTGCAAAAGCTCATGTTTATTTATGGGCTTTGGAAGGTAATCAGTAAAGCCTTCGGCTATATAACGTTCTTTTGCTCCTATTATGGCATCAGCGGTAAGACATATGACCGGCGTTCCATGGTTTCTTCCCTCTTCCTGTTCCCTCAGGATCTTTAAGGCTTCCGTGCCGTCCATTCCCGGCATCCTCTGATCCATAAGGATAAGGTCATATGTTTTTTCAAGAGTTTTTTCTGTTGCTTCGTATCCGCTTCCTGCCGTATCGATCTTTATCCCGGTCTTTTTAAGCAGTCCTGCGGCCACCGTAAGGTTTACCCTCGTCTCATCGACAACAAGTATATGTGCATCCGGCGCCGTAAATTCTTCTTCTCCCGATTTTGCTTCCACAATATCCTTTTCAAATCTTGTCTTGAAATCTCCTACCGGCTCGTTCGACACTATATCCTGGGGAATCTCTATCGTAAAGACAGAACCTGTTCCGTACTCACTCTCAACCTTAATGTTACCACCCATCATGGTCATTAACTGTCTAGAGATAGCAAGTCCAAGACCTGTTCCCTCAATAGTACTGTTATGATCAAGGTCAAGCCTCTGGAATTTTGCAAACAGTTTGTCAATATCTTCTTTTTTCATGCCAATGCCGGTATCCTTTACCTCTATCATGAGGTTCAGCACGCCTCCCGGCTCATTTTTGCTTTCAACCGCTCCTCTCACGGTAAGCCTTACGCTTCCTTTATCTGTATATTTCACTGCATTTGCAAGAATATTGGTGATAACCTGGCGTATCCTTGCCTTATCTCCGTACAATTCATCCGGAAGGCTTTGGTCAACATCCACGATAAAGGCAAGGCCTTTTTCTTTGGTCTTAAAGAAGACCATGTTGCTTACGTCATTGAGAAGGGAACTTAACGTATAAGGTGCCTTTACTATATCCATTTTTCCTGCTTCTATCTTGGATATGTCAAGAATACCGTTTATTATTGAGAGAAGATTATTCCCTGCACTCTTAATGTTACCGGCATACATACCGATATTTGCAAAAGCTTCATCTTTATCCTCGCATTCCCTCAATATCATTTCATTAAAGCCAAGAACCGCATTAATGGGAGTACGTATCTCATGAGACATATTTGCAAGGAACTGCGTCTTTGCCTCATTAGCTTCATCGGCTTCCTGCTTTTGTTCACGGAGCTCATCCATGTACCGGTAGTGGTCACTGTCATCGGTAAGAGTGTAAAGGGTACCTACATTATCTCCGTCTTCCGTTAAGTGATTAGCCTTGGGTGTATATATCTTCCCGTTTATCGTTAAAGGTTCACCGGATTCGATCAGGTCGGAGATTTCGTCAAACAGGTCCGAATCCGTACCTTCTCCTTTACCGATATTTAAAAGCTCGGGGAACATCCTGCCTGCCGGCTTGTTAAAGTATGTGATCTTCCCTTCGGTATCCACCGCTATAATGGCTTCCGATAACTCATCAACAACATAATTCTTGGCGGCTGTTGTTGCATCAAGCATCCTGTACTTAATGATCGCAATTAGCATAAATATAAGACATATGGCAAATCCGATGACCATAACATCGAACTTTCTTGCAAGGGGGATAAGCTTGAAGAAATATATAATATAGGTTCCGCCTACAAAAAACATTGCAATAACGATCATCAGATATCTCTTCTTAGCGATCTCGTTTTTCTCCCGGATATACTTCCTGGTTATAAGGAAAATACCC
>JBGUQP010000459.1:0-4755 GCA_045131145.1 Lachnospiraceae bacterium
TGAATTACAAGAAATTCATTAAGTTGACGCTGAGTTTACAACATTGGTGCCTGACGCCGTGAACATAGGCGAGGACAGGGGGGAGACGATACACCAGAGATTATGAATAAGGAATAAAATACGGGGACGGTTTTACCGGCATATCAGGCTGGTGAAACCATCCCTGTCTATATTTGAATACAAGATAGAGGAAATCCAAGGCTAAGGCCTAATTTAATGATAGAAGATTAATTCAAGAATATTTGAAATACTATTGTCTGATGTAGGCAAAATCACCTGCCCAGGGCCTTTTGCGTATTATCGTATTGACTTACCGGCCGGCTTTTGATAAGTTCTATATAAGCATAAATTCATTTTCCACGCATAACGAATGCGTGATTGAGCATATAAGATCATATAGATGACATTTCTGTCAGCAAATTTAAGAATCTATGCTTACCCATTTATTACATCTGAATAAGCAGGATTCTTATAAAGACTCCTGCGCATAGTCCAGTGCACTTAGGTGTGCATAATGAAAAGGAGGAGTCATACCCACACCGCATTTTGCCGTGTTCTATAATGGGACGAAGGACAGACCGGAGAGGGAAGTGCTAAGGTTGTCGGAGGCATATGCAAAGTCAACTGACAAGCCAGAGCTTGAGCTTTACTGCACAGTTTATAATATAAATCCTGATAAGGATAATGGTCTGCTTAAGCAGTGTAAGGTGCTGGGTGAATATACTCAGTTTGTGGAAATAGTAAGAAAGTACGAGCATGACGATGAGGAAGCGCCTGTAGAGATGGCGATCGATCACTGCATAAAGAATCACATCCTTGAAGATTTCCTCAGGGAACGACGAGCGGAGGTGTTAAAAGCTATGACAATAGATATGACATTTGAGAGGCGGGAAGAACTCATCCGTGAAGAAGAGCGAGAAGAGGGAAGAAAAGAAGAACGTATAAATACGGAACGCGAAAGAAAGCGTGCTGAGCAGGCAGAACAGCGTATTGCGGAACTTGAAGCACAGCTTGCGGCCAAGGGATAAACCGGGCCGGAATGCATGTAAAATGTTTTCAACCCGCTAAATCTATGTGTGTATTCAAAGTCAAGCTCAAGGCGGGCATTCTTATAGATGCATATATTAAAAAATACGGGGACGGTTTTACCGGCATATAGGGCTGGGGAACCGTCCCCGTGTTGCGTCTTGACGCGGTTGACAGGGGGTGGTGTGGTTGGTATAGTCGGAGAGATGGATATGGAAAAAATAATGGTATTTACTGTATGAATAAGTGTATATATTTTATAGAGGATAATCTAAAATATGATTCGCAAGAGCATATATTTCCCGCAGGAATAGGAGAGGTAAAGAGACTTCCCAGAGGGTTTGTTTCAGATAAAGCAAATAACTATTTTTCGAATATAGAAAGATAGTATTTAAAGCACTTGATTCAAAGTTATAAAAACGCTGACTGGATATAAACTGATATGTCATGAGTATTATCGACAAAATCAAACGCCACAGGTCCCATAAAGCCTGTAGATATTGATAATAATAAGAATTATGGTATCATACATTGTAGATTCAGGGATGCTCGCCCTTATCTTATGGATGTGGATAAAACGATCAGGAATCCTGACAGGGATTAGGCAGAAGAATCCCTGATAGTTGAAAGCAAATAAAAATATAAATGAAAGCAGCAGGAATAAAATATGCATGACAGAACACGAATTCTCGTGACCGGAGGTGCTGGTTTTTTAGGATCACATCTCTGTGAGCGACTTGTAAATGAAGGCAACGATGTTATCTGTATGGATAACTTCCGAACGAGTGCAAAACGAAATATACGTCATCTGATGGATAACAAATACTTTGAGTTTATCCGCCATGACATAATAGAACCTATATTCATTGAATGCGACCAGATATACAACCTTGCATGTCCCGCAAGTCCCATCTGGTATCAACAAGATCCAATATATACAACGAAAACAAGCATATACGGTGCATTTAACACACTCGGTATAGCAAAGCGTGTAGGAGCAAGGATATTACAGACCAGTACCAGCGAGGTTTACGGTGACCCGGAGATCCATCCGCAAACCGAGGACTATCGCGGATCAGTTAATACGATCGGTCCAAGGGCCTGCTACGATGAAGGCAAGCGCGTAGCCGAGACCCTGTTCTTCGATTATCACAGGCAGCATAATGTTGATATCAAGGTAATGCGTATCTTCAATACCTACGGTCCCAGGATGGACATGGGTGACGGGCGAGTAGTGAGTAACTTCATCGTTCAGGCGCTTAAGGGTGAGGACATTACCATTTACGGTGACGGAAGCCAGACCAGGAGCTTCTGCTATGTGGATGACCTGATCGAGGGCATGATAAGGCTCATGAACAGCCGTGATGGATTTACCGGACCTGTTAATGTAGGAAATCCCGGTGAATTTACCATTAAGGAGCTGGCAGAAAAAGTTATAGAGATGACTGATTCTGACTCCAGGATCATATATAAGGAACTTCCGGCAGACGATCCGACACAGAGAAAACCTGATATAAGCCTGGCAAAGAAAGAGCTTGGTTGGGAACCGAAGGTAATGCTTGATGAAGGGCTTGAGAAGACTATTGAGTATTTTAAGAGCAGGATCAAAGAGATGGAGGAAATGAATCTGTAGATTGTGAGAATTAATATGGCACAAACCCTGATTAATCAGTCAAAATCACCCGCTCGTCATACGATGAGCGGGATTTACATTTTATGTTGAAATCACAAAATCACTATGATAATATAATCCTGCAAATGGAAATCATATTCATTCACATGAAGTAATCAGATCAGGCGACCTCATTTCGCCAAGAAGTCCATTGCAAAGAAAATTAAACCAGGGAGGAAATCTATGAATCAAGAAGAACAATTGAATATTGTGGGTACAATTTATGACAGTGTGTTCCGTACAGAATGCGAGCACCTAAAGCCATTATTGATACCGGTTATCAACGAACTGTTCCGGACAGACTATGCTATGGAGGATGTAGGTGTAATAAGGCTGGCGAATGAGCATCTTCTCAGAGACCATGACTCCGATAAGGAGAATATCAAACGAATTACCGACGGCCTTATTAAACTGGGGGATATGATGTACCACATCGAATGCCAATCAACATCGGATGGCAGTATACTCATACGGCTGGTGGATTATAACCTGCGGATCGGGTATGAGTATGCATCCCATGATGCGAAGAAGGGTTGTGTAAGGATAGAGTTCCCAAGGTCGGCACTCCTGATGCTTGATAAGGGTGGGAGGACTAAGGTGTCTGACATGAAGGTTGAATACTGTCATGGAGAAGAATCGCTTAAGATCAATATACCGGTCATGCATGTACAGGCGTATTCCATGGATGAGATATTCGAAAAGAAGCTGTATTTCCTGATACCATTCTATACCATGAGGTTCAAAAGGAAGATAAAACAGATAGTAGGGGATAAGGAAAACACGTTGGAAAGCAAGGTTAAATATGATAAGATAATATCAGAGATGAAGACATTTGCAGACCGCCTGTATAAGGCGTGTGAAGATAAAGAGCTGTCAGAGGATTACACAAGAGAACTTGGAAATATGTATCGTGACATAGCAAAAGCGATGGCAGCCGGATTGGATGATGACAGACGGGAAGGGATGGTGAATACAATGGGAGGAAAGATACTTAAGCTTCAGGCGGAGGTCTGGATGGAAGAAGGCATGGAAAAAGAGAAGGTCAATACAGACCGCGAGAAGAAGCGCGCCGATGGAGAAAAGAAACGTGCCGATGAAGCGGAGCAGCGCGCCGATAAAGCAGAAAAGCAGCTTAAGTTGGAACGTAAGGAGCTTGCAGAAGCCCGAAAGGAGATCGAGCGCCTTAAAGCCTTAGCCAATTAAACAGTCAAAATCACCCGCTCGTCAACAGATGAGCGGGTTTTCTTTATGCATAAATTACAGAACCGTTCCTTTGATATTAGAAACCGGAAAACCGCTCCTCCGGCATCATCAGGACAGAATGAAGACAGAAGAACTGCTCCTCAGGCATCATCAGGATAGGGTGAAGACAGAAGAACCGTCCCTCTGTCTTCACAGGGCACCGTCGGAGCTTAAGACAACTTTGAAGGTGCGAAGGAGGATGCGGATGTCGAGGCCGACGCTCCAGTTGTTGATGTATTCGGTATCGAGGCGGACCACTTCTTCGAAATCGGTGATCTTCGAGCGGCCGCTTACCTGCCACATGCCGGTAATGCCGGGCTTGAAGGCCAGCCTGGCCCTGTGATGGTACTTGTATTTCTCCCATTCATCAACTGTAGGCGGACGCGTCCCGACAAGGCTCATCTGATTGAAGAGAACATTGAAGAACTGTGGGAACTCATCAAGCGAATGCCTGCGAATAAATTCTCCGACACCCGTAACCTGCTTACCGTCCACGATCTTATTACCTATGATGCGGGGATCCCAGTCCATTTTAAACATCATACCGTCTGAATTGCGGTTGGAATCCATGAACTCCTTCTTCTTCTCCTCGGCATCCATATACATGGAACGTATCTTATATATCTTAAACTTCTTACCGTTTCGCCCGATGCGGGTCTGCTTAAAGAGGATTGGACCGGGTGATTCTTTCTTGATCTTGGGTGCTACTATCAGCATGATGATAAGTGCGAGAAGGCTTCCGATCAGGCCGCCCACAATATCAATAAACCGCTTGGCCATAAGCTGGGAATGGGATGCGTAATTCTTGGTCGTGG
>JBGUQP010000460.1:0-15397 GCA_045131145.1 Lachnospiraceae bacterium
AATTAATCACTACCCTATATACGGTAAGCGATGTGGTCGCATAAACATTCTTATTGTATTTCCCATCACTGTCACAAGGGAAAGCCCTGATCTTGATGTCTGCGGAATCACCGCTTAAGCTGCTGCTCACGCTTCCTGTGATCTTCCCTACAGTTGCAGAATCAATTGTTCCGCTCTTACCCTTGTCCTTGGCTATTGAAGTCTGACCTAAGAACTTGTCGCCGGAAAGGACATGTATCTTAACACCCTTAACTTCGGAGATCGCTGTCTTGGTATTATCCTTATTATCTCCCTCGACACCACTCTTCTTACCCGTATTTACCTTATCCGGGTTTGTAAATGACAATGTCTTCTCACTGGTGCTGTAAGAAAGTGTATTCTTGGGATAAACCGTGATCTCTATTTCTTCCTTTGCAGGTTCCAGATACCCCTGAGGGATCGTTGCCGTAACCTTTATCTTGCCTGTCTTACCTGATTCAACCTTACCTTCTGTTGCCTTCAGCTCAACTCCCATAAGATCATTGATCTCTTTTTTGTCGGTTAAAGTGAACATGCTGAGTCCGGTAAGTGTTCCCTCTCCTTCTACCTTCCAAATGATGCCGCCTTCTATGGAACCGATCTTCGAAAAATCAGGAATAAGATCTATTGAATAACCATCCGTAAGATAAGGCTCACTGGCCTTGATCGTGAATTTACTCTCGGTATACGTTCTTTCGTTTATTGTTACATATATTGAATTTTCGATATCAAGCGTGTCAGGATTACACTTTACTCTTACCCTGGCAGGACTGCCAACCGGAGTCATCCTTTTAGCTCTTAACTCAGTATCGGATACCTTTTCAAAATAAGAGGAATCATAATCAAGCCAGATAGAACCGTTATAGGTCGCATCCTTGTCCGGTGTCTTGATCCATTCGAACTTTATCACATCCTTCTCACTGACAGTGATCGCACCGGAACCATCGCTCGATTTCTTACCGCTGGTTGCCTTTAATATAAGCCCTGTAGCTCCGGTCCTGAACGCTGCAGTATAGGTTGATGTGCCCTCTACAATACTCTCATAATAGGTATAATCTTCATCTTCATAAGCCTTACTTACCCTGCCTGATGTCCATGAAGCAAAGGTATAGCCGGATGAAGGCTCTGCCACCAACCCGAACTTGTCACCCTTAAACGCATAAAAAGATCCGCGTTCAGCGTATTCATCTATATCGTAATATTCATCTGTTCCACCGGTTATATCGTAAGCTGTGAGAACCCTGCCGCTTCCTGTCTTGGTTATGGTCTGCTTATACAATGCCCTGGGCAGCTTAGCCTGTCCTTCTCCCAGATCGGTAGTCCGCGAAACCTCATCACCATCTGCATTATACTTTATTACAACAAGATCCTCTATTGTGATGTCAACAGTGTCATAACGATCAGCCTTAAGCCCCGAGCCTATATAGCTGCTTATATCGAATTCGAACCAAGGATCACTGCTGTTGAATATTGTGACCTCATCACCGTTAAGGCTGACCCTCTCGATCGATCCGAATTCATACCCGGTACGCTCAGTCTCAGGTAAAATGACATGAACCGCTCCTTCTTCATCTACAAACACATCCAGCTTGACCTTAGCTTCTGCCCTAGTTGTTAAACCGATCGTACCGATCAGACCGACTGCAAATAAAGCAAGGATCAGCTTCTTAATAATTCTCATCTTTGTCCTCCTTGTTGCACTGCAAACTCTCAACACTACATATTGTACTATAATAATTTATATTTAACAATATCCATTTATTACATTATCAATTATTTAATACGCTTTCCTACAACTACAAGACGTCCGTTTTCTACATGATAGGCGCATACTGACAGTGTTATGAATTCATCCCCGAACTCTGCCGTTACACCGGTGTCGTAGAGCTGCAGTTTCTTTATATTCTGATAGAAATCATCAAATTCTTCCTTTGTATCTGCCTCAAAGAATTTATAGTATTTAAAAACATCCTGATCTTTCCTGAAAACCTGGGAAAGAAAGACCGATACTATCTCATACTCCCGATCCTCATACAGGCTTGAAAACTTGATTATGGCATGCTTTTTCTCAAAATCCTGCTTCCTGTATTCATCCAGGTCACCGAACATGGACCCGTTGCGCATGTTGTGTCCGTGAATTATCAGGTTTGTTGACGGTTTTGTTCCATCTTTGTATTCTTCTGCCTTGGTTCCGTCACCCACAACCGAATCGGTATCCATTATAAGGCTCCCTGCGCTCGACTCATTTCCGTCAAAATCACGGTCAAGATAGTAGTCCTCATTCTCCGGGGTCTGCATGACAGGATAATCAATCACCATACCATCAACTTTAAGCCAGCCCACGCAGTCATTATTCTTCTCGTAATACTCCCTCATGGTCGGCATCATATCTTCTTCTGTCTTAAAGCCGTACAGAAGATCATCTTCATCGAGTGAAACCTTCGTATTGCCTGCTACTGTATTTGATACCTGTATTCCCGAAGGCACTTCTTTTACTATATTGTCTACTTTTTCTTCAGGTTTATGGAATAACGATGCAATAGCGGCCAGAATATATATTGTGATAATGAAGGCCGGTACAAAAACGAGTGGAGCAAGTTCAACTCGCTCCACCCGAAATGGATAATTTAGTTTTACTACACCTAAAAAATATCGGTTGGTAGTATTACTCATAATATATCTCTTATGTAAAAGGATGTAAACTTAGGATTAAAGATTCTTACTCTTCTTGTTGTATGCATACAGTCCGCCGCAAACAGCACATGCTACTATGGCAACCATTACATATACGAATGCATTATTCTGACCTGTTTTCGGAACCCTGTCAAGTCCTTCGCCGTCAGATGCTGACTTTCTCTCACCGAGAACTGCTGTATACCTGTTGTTTGAAGGTGAGCTGCTTACCTTGATCGTGGTAACAGACTTACCATCTTCGCCCTGAATAGTTGCATTCTTAAGTGCAGATATCTTGGTTATATCGATTGACTGTCCCTCGAGACCGTATACAACCTCAGTTGCGCTTGTTCCGTCAGCCTTCGTATAGGAAATCTCAACCCTGTAAGCTGTCGTTGTTGCATCTGCATATACATTCTTGTTATATGTTGCATTGCTGTCGTTAGCACATGAGAATCCGCGGAACTTGATCGACGGTGAATCACCGCTCAACTTGGAGCTTAAGTTATATACCATCTGCTCAACTGTTGAAGCACTTATTGTTGCGCTTGCTCCGTTGCTCTTGGTTGAAGTTGTTCTTCCAAGAGAAGTATCTCCCGAGAATACCTGTATCACGATACCGCCGATACTGTCGATAGCGGTCTTGGTATTATCCTTGTTGTCACTGTCCTGACCATCTGTCGTACCTGTATTAACCTTGGCAGGTCCCTTATAGCTGAGGGTTCTGTCCGAAGTACTGTATGACATTGTAGTCTTGGGATATACGGTTATCTCATATGTTGCTTCTGCAGGATCGACACCGTTCTTGGCCTTGGGAATCCTTGCCCTGAGCTTTATTGTTGCCGTCTTGCCCGCATCGGGAGTATCGCCAGTAAACTTAACCTTAACCTTTTCCTTCTTGTCCTTATCGTACTTGGTTGTCTTGGTTGAAAGCTCAGCCTTACCGTCTGTTATTTCCCATTCAACATCATTCTTATAATAGGTTCCCTCAGTATCGATCTTGGTATTAAGTTCGATCTCGTATCCGGCTGTCATATACTTCTCGCCTTCGATAGAAATCTTGGTCTCCTTGATCTCTGACGCTTCAACTGCTATAACCAGCTTTGCCGAATCATTAAGCCCAGCAGTTGTTGATTTCGTGTAGAACGTATAATTCTTACCACTTTCAAAAGAATTTACAGTAAGTGATGAAAGTTTTACTTCTTTTGAGCTACTCCAGTTATATACATCTCCACCTTCAGGAGTAAATGTAATACTATAACCTTTTTTTGCAGGAATAGTGTCGCCTACCATCTGGACGTAATCAGCATCTACTAAATTACCATTTTCGTCCCTAAGAACATAGTTGAGAACAGCATAACCACCTATTGGCCCTATATTACTAGAAAATGTTGCAGTTGCTTTAAAAGAATCAAACGCATAAATTGTTTGTTCAGCTTTTTTCTTGCTTGCGCTAACATCACCATATATTATCCAATTTTCAAAAGTATAGCCGTCTTCAGGGTCAGCAGTTACTGATATAGCATCACCTTCTTTAACCAACGAACCATTTATCGCTATTGGTTTTTTTGTAGTTGTGTTAATAGCAGTTACTGTACCTTCATCTATATCATCTGAAACAACTTGAACATAATGCCAAGGCGTAATGTTCTGTGCAGAAGGTACCGACTCACTAGAATAAGCATCATCAGCTGCATCCTGTCCACATTTAGCACCTGGCGCTAACTTTATTTTCACTGCACCCTTTACAGTGGCTGTATAGGAACTCCCTTTAAGATAATCATCAATATTAACTGTGGCTGAAGTTATATCTCCTGATTCCACATAGGGGTCGCTCTTGGCTTTCATTTTTTCCGGGATAGGTACTGTTATTGGCGTCGAATTGCTTCCTATATACACATAGATTGATCCTACTAATGACTCGTCTGCAGTTGATGTACTATCTGGATCCCAATGCCATGTCAAGGTGTTTGTTGTCGTATCTAAGTTGTCAATTGTCAAAACAACTTTTTCGGCGCTTTCAGGGTCAACTTCTGTAGTCCCCGTAGCCTTCGCCTGCGTCGCAAATCCAAACGAACCAACCAGTCCGACCAGACCTGCGGCAAGCAGAAACTTTTTGAATAGTTTCATCTTCTTGTCCTCCGTTTTACATCCTACTTTTACATTAGTTTTGATCGATAAGCGGGCATAATGATACACCCACTTCCCTCAATCATAGTTATTCTACTATATTGGTCATTATTTCACAAGAAACATTCTTGTGTAATTATTAACAATTTTTCTGTCACTTCATGATTTTTCCATTAAAATCGCAGAAATTCGGGCATTTCGCCTCTGTGTTATGTAACCCAATATCTAGGGCCGGGTCCTTAATAAAATACATTCTCTTGTGTTTGTGATTAAATAGCATCGTTATTTGATAATTTTCTTGTGATTTTGCACAAACAAAACTGACCGTTTGGTGCCTAACCAAAATATCAGTTCCTATCGTACCTGTATAAAAGATACCTTTCATATGTTCCCATATACTCAAGGTTATAGGCAGATAAGTCCCAGCAGGTATTACCTGTTGCAGGATCCTTCGTGACACTCACCGTTCCCTTCATGTTCTCAAGAGCTCCTTCAAGGGGTGTCCTGTCTCCGACGAAGTTCTCATCCTCTGTATAACCTGCTTCGTTTATGGGATCAAGACCGAAATCTGTATAGGTACAGTCAAGTATCAGGTACTCCATCCCGTAATGGTCCGCTGCCTTATTTACGACCGACAGATCGGGACAGGACGTGGCGATATTATTGCAGGCATCGACAGAGTCAAGCGCAGCCCACCTCAAATCCCATATCCTGCCGTAGGTTGCATCCTCACCATACATAAGTTCTATGTCATAACTGTACTGCCTGAATGCGGAGGCCGTCTCATAGGGCGCCACAAGTCTTGCCACTCCGTCTCCGTTTTCCCTCTGATCCTTCAGTATGACATCCGACATCTCAACCAAAACCCCCGGAAGCTTGTACAGGTTATCCGCTTTTTTAAACCGGTAATCTGTTATCTGGAAGACACCGCATAGGAAGATAACGGGAACCAGGGCTATAGTGAGCAGAACCTGCTTCTTTTTATCCTTAAGGGTCAAGACCATAAGTGTCAGTCCGATCGAAGCCACTGCCGGTGCCATAAACAGCCAGTTAAACCTCCCCTTAATCTCATCATCATAAACATGGAAGATAAACCTGTTGACTGCAGGCAGACAAATGTATATACCCGCAATGATCACCATCGCAGGATACAGGATCAGCCTTTTCAGCCTTCCATCATCGATATAAAAGGCAACAAAAAGCAGGGTCACGAAATAGAGGGCCATAAACATGCCGTTTCCCGTAAAATCATTATTCAGATGTACGATATCCAGAATGTAATCTTTGAGCACGAATACTTATCGATTCCTTTCAGGCTTGGCATTTCTTCTTATTTATAGAGAATTCCGGCATACAGCACCCTGCTTATAATGATAATCAGTATATCCGGTATCATTGCTATACACATATATAATAGAGGCTTTACTTTCTTATCCTGCAGCGAGAAGCTGAGTGCATAGCCCATACATAGGATAAAAGCAAACAGAGATCCCATGTTGCTCAGCATGGCATTCGCAACAGCCGAAATACCTATCAGAACATAGTCTTTTACTTCCGCACCGTCCTTATCTCCCATCTTAAGCAGGAGATACCATGTCAGGGGCAGCATTATCATGGCTACTATCGACCTTCCCTGCCATATGATGGTAAGAAGGGTATAGCCTGCCGAATATATCGTTTCGAACGAAAACAGATGTATAAGAGATAAAAAGAAAAGAAACATGCCCTTCTTTTTAATATCTTCCCTGAATACAACTCCTCCGATCATGTTAAAGATCACATAACTTAACGGAATAAAGAGAAGCGGCATTACCGTGTGGGCCATTATGGCTGGGTGGATCCTTGTAAGGGAACTTATAAGTGCAATAAATATGGGATACGGAGCCGACAGGTCCTTTATCTGCTCACCTACAGGGATTCCGTGATGGATACCTGTTATGGGATTATACTCAAGCATTGTATCCTTTGACAGAGCCTCCATTGCATCCACTATAAAACGGGCATCATCGGTATCCGTATGCATCCTTACGGTAAGGAGACCGGTTTCGAACACGATCAATATGATGGATGCGATCCAGATACAGACAGTTAAGATGTCTGCACCTTTAGTACTGTCCTCTCCTTCCGGTTCATCAGCCTTCAAAGGCTGTGCCGTTTTCTTCCTTAGCGTACGAACTGACAATATCACCGATGCCGCACATACTGCTGCCATCAGCAATACCCATGTATATTTGAGCACATGAAACGGTACATGAAAAAAGATCATGGGAATAGCGGGTATAACAAAGAAAAGGCACATTACCATGAAGCCATAGGATAAGTTCATTCCTATCTTAAGACCTGTGGCATTTGATCCTGCCCATATACTTAGAAGACGTCCCGCAAGGTAAGGGACTATAAGCGCCCATATTATAATAAGAATAATATTCAATGATGTTATCATAGTTCTTCCGTTTCGGGACCTTTATTTACTGTTTCCCACCTCAACCAGATATCCGGTGAATCCGTACTTATCAAATGCCTTATAAGCGGACGCCATGTCATAGTGGTCGTTAAGATACTTAAGCTTCTCGTCCTTATACATATTATCGATAAGAAGGACCGATTTACCGACACTGTCCTTGCCTGCAAGAGCCGCAAAGGGATTGGAATAGCCATACCTGTCAGTGATCCCTCGGGTTATCGGCGAATTGACAAACCAGCTTCCTACGGTTACAAAGTTATCAAGGCTTCCCTGCCCATAGGGTCTGAATACATCATATCTGTATGCCCTCTGGAAGGTAAAAGTATCGGCAACGTACAGGGTATCCTTATCATCCTTAAGTGATTCAAGCATGGCCCTGTAATCCTGTTCATTCCGTCTGTAGGAATTATAGTCAAGCCTGTTACCGAGCAATACAGCGATACAGGTAACCGCTATGAGGGTCAGAACAGAATTTACCATATAATCTGTTTCCACCCCCGCTTTTTCCGAAAGTCCCCTTGTAATAACAAGACACAGAAGTTCCACCGCAAAAGCCAGCATGGCAGCAAAAACTATGCGGTGGCACCATCTTCCGCAATATTCGTAATAAACCAGAATTCCCGCAAATATAATAAAACCGGCGCCAAGAACGAGCAGGCCTTCACGGTCTCTCTTCCTTATAAAGGAAAAGATCAGATATATCATCGCGATCATGGTTGCAAAAACGATCGGATCGAAAATCAGGACATCCTCGTATATATGCAATGCAAGGGCCTTGGCACATTCCGGGACTGTCCATCTGGCCGGTGCCCCCTTAAGGACTGCCTTCATCTTATCAAGGCTGAGCACGGAATCATCACTGAACTGCCAGGTCAGGTACAGCAGCGCATCATTTTCATTGATCTTCATGCCCCTGAGTCGGTCGGCATATTTATTATAGTCAAGCAGATCGTACCTGTAATCAAGAAGCTCCATCCTGGTATCGTTATACTCCATGAAATCCTTCCAGGCCACATCCCTGCCGTATGTTTCATGGTTAACCAGCTCACTTCCGGCAAACACTGCCAACAGTGGCAGGAAAGCGAGAAAATATCTTAAGAATACTCTTCCTCTTCTTCCCTTGCCCCTCTTCATATTCCCTGCAAAATCACACACCAGAAGAGGCAGGGCCATAAGGCTTGCCAGCATGTATGATGAGTCTCTCAGGAGCATTCCGTAAATAAGCAGAAGAAATGCTATAACCATAAGCAGGTTGATCCCGGTGGCCTTCTCCTTTTTAACCGCCTTGCCTATCTTCTTGTTCAGCTTGTCATTTGCCGCCTTTTGTACATCCTTAAAAATCTTTCTCCTGTACAGAACATACACTATCAGAACATATCCGATCACAGAAACAAATGTTGCTGTCTTGGAATACTGAACAGATACATACAGTTCGTGGAAAACTGCCAGGATAAAGACTATGGGCAGGATCCTGCCTGTATCCTCATGCCCCATTTCGCTGCACACAGCCCTGATCACATATGTGAAAGCTGTCAATGCCATGAACATGAATACATACTGAAGTACACTGTGCCAGCGGATAAAGGGACACAGAGAATAGAGAAACTTGTACACATATCCAAGGATCACATTCGCATATATAAGATGTATTTCTCTTGTTCCATACGCTCCTTCGGCTATCATCGAAATAAAAGCGTCATCATTCTCCTCGAAGAAGGGCTTGTAAATTAAGAGCGCTGTCAGAAGTGTTATCGCATTCACCACAAGGGAATATACTATATGATTTTTCGTGTAGTTCTTCTTTTTGTTCATTTATCCGGCCATTAAAACACATATCCCCACTACTATAGGGATCAAATACATAAATGCAAGCACTGTAAGGAACACGATCACATATGCCGTACGCAGCTTATCCGAAGCTGCTGCCATGGACTTGTGCACTTTATCAGCCACCTGCTCCCTGCGCACCTTTGCAAGTATCAGATATCCGATACATGCAATAAATGTAACGATCGAAACAAACCATCCAAGCCTCATTCCGGGAGGTGTGAACTTCATGGTAACCAGATTGTCACCCGCCTTAAGGGGTACGATCGTAAAGAGTCCTGCATATGATTTTGCCCTGGCCCTCTTACCATTGTCCTTAACCTTCCAGCCCTTATCATAGGTCATCGGCAGGAGCATGTATTCATCATCCGAAGCTGCCGTCTGGGTAAATGCTACCGTCTTCTTACCTATATCGATATGGTCATCCAGCGGCTCAGTGTATGCGGCGCACAGGTCTTCCATTGCGGCAAGATCGATTCCTATGATGTCAACCTCATAATATTCACCCTTTTTCTCATCCATGGAGACACTGACCTTAACATCCTCGTTCTCATAGGTTCCGAGATATACCGCATTATTGTTAAAATGCGCCGGGTAATACGTGTTCTCTGTATCTCCTATGGTGGGCACATTTACGGCAATACCGTCATTGCCTCTTTCAACCGTGATCGTTGAATTGGCATATTCCGTGTCCTCACCGGCTCCCAGGAAATAAACAGCTGTCTCCTTTCCTATCTTAAAGCTTGCATCCACATGCTTGCTTCCGTTCACTGTTACCGCTTCGGTACTGACATCGTCTGCCGAAGCATTGTCATCCCTTACGATCCAGGCTGCGATATCGGTATCAGAGCCCGTTATCGAATGATATACAGAATTGTGGGCCTTTACGATATTGGTATCTTCCTGGAATTTCTCGTCAATATTTTTAAGCCTTAACCCAAAGGGAAGAGTATAAACCGGCCTGTATAGGTAATAGGTGGCCTTTTCATCACTTCCACGCCTTGTCCTGACCTCTGTCTCGTCAATAAGCTCATAGAGGCGTTCATCCATGGGAACACAGCTTATTACATTCCGTACCCCCAATAAAGCATCGGTAAACACTGTACCTCCTGCGTCGAGAAGCCTCATGAACTGGACCGAATATCCCCACAAATACGCCCCATCCTGCTCACCGGGTGCGATCATATGAGTCCAGTTAGACAGGGCCGCTCTTGACAGTACAAATCCGTAGTTGGCATTAAGACTTTCATCCGGATTCTTTACCCTTGCAAGGAACTCAGGTTCTAAATAAAATTCATTCTTTAACTGCTCACAAATATAGATAAAGTCACCGTTCTGTTCCGGTTCTTCAGTATAACCCGTGATAAAATCCGGCTTGCCGAAAAGGAGAAATCCGAAACATAAAACCTCAAAGGCAAGGACACCGGCTGCCCACCTGTATGACGGACGGAAGCTCTTTTTCATTTCACTATCTGCCTTTACTTCCTCTCCTGCTTCTTCCGTGCCTTCCGCTTTCTTTTTCCTCCTGATCACGGGTAGGGGTTTATCGAGCACCCTGGCATTTAATAATATAAGATAAAAGATAAACGTTACTGCCATTATGGCAGAGGTCATGTGGAATACGCTCCTTAACGCCATTCCCGTATGAGTTCTGTATATTCCCACAAATACAAGGAATGCGATCAGTGTAAAGAGGAAGCTGAAATACCACTTCTCATTATATCCGTTCCATGGATCTCCTGCTGCCTCATTTTCTTTTGATACGGCTTCCGTACAACCCTCACCATAGAGCTCACCCGCATAATAACAGGCCAGATAAGCAAATACAAAATAGATGATGAAGCCGTTTCTTATGGGGTACTGTATATACGAACCAAAGTGCCATATCAGATTGATACTCTCAAAGAAGAGTTCAAGAACAACAAGCAGGATCATGCCTACAGACGTAAAAACCATCCTGTGATTCTTCCTGAACCTTATGATCCCGGTCACTATTAAAGCTGCGGCAAGAGACAGGCCAAGGAGTGTCCACCACCTTGTCGTGTAATCTCCGTGGACATGCTTAAGGATAGCGATATATTTACCGATGATACCACTTGCTTCCTCACCGCTTCCGCTCTTAAAACGGGCGGAGGTAAACATCTGCCGAAGCTGCGGGATCATGATAAAGGATGATAAAGCTATTGAAATAAGGGTTCCAAGGCCCAGCCTTGCAAGATTAAGGTCGGGAAGGCTTCTCTTATACTTTTTAAACTTAAATAAATCAGGCTTCTTAATCGAAAACTTCTTTTTTGTTCCAGCATCTTCCGCAAGCACGGTATTCTCAGTCGTTTCCGGTGCTTCCGATATTTTTGCATCTACTGTATCTGCTATTTCATGCGGATGTCCGGTCTCAGGAGCCGCCTGTGATTCAATGGATTCCTGAGTCTGTGAATCTGCAGGTATGATCCCTGTATCCGTTTCAGGCTCCATCTGCACGGCCACGACAGCTTCCGTCTCTGCCGGTTTAGCATCGAATAAATATCCTGTCACCATCTTAAGTCCTGTGTAGAGGAAGAGGAATATAAGGATCATGAATCCCAGATAATAGCTGGCGATCAGGGTTATGGCAAGGGTTATGATATAACCCGTCATCCTGCCTTCCTCAATCAGCTTATCGTAGAAGTACATGATAAGAGGGAAGAATACAGCTATATCAACCCACTGGTTTGTTATATAAAGAACAAGGACGAACCCGCAGAAGGCATATCCGACAGAACTTACAAGCTTAAAGAAATAAGGTGACTTGGCATGGGTCTTATTAAGGTAGAAATACATGGTAAGGCTCATGCACATGATCTTTATCCCGTTAAATACAGACAGGGACTCAAGCAGTGATGAACGGTTTATCAGCAGAAAGAAAAGGTTAAACGGCGAAATATTGGAACAGCCTGATGTACTCATGGCCATATTGGTACCAAGTGCCGTGTACCAGTCATAGAAGAAGCCCTTTGTACCGTGAAGAGAATCAAAAACATGATAATAAAACGGCGCGATCTGCTGGGCCATATCATAATAATCAATCGTATTGTTTCCGAAAGGATAAATGCCCTTGACTGCCAGGATTATGCTGTAAATAAGCAGGGTGAGTGCAGCCGGGAGCAGGCACATATACCATTTGTCATCGGTTTTTACATCTCCGGTTTTCTTCTTAAACTCAGGTTTTTTGAATTGAGGTTTTTTGAATTGAGGTCTCTTAAACTCAGGTTTCTTAAATTCCGGCTTCTTAAGTTTTATCTCTGAGAGCTTCTTCATATAATGCAAACCTCCTCTTCTGTTCTCACTGACACATTGGTTCAGAATCGACGCATCAGCAAACGTGACAGTTTTTTCATCATGTAATTATCAGAAAGCGCTATTATCAGTATATCATCTTTCTGACAAAATAAAAAGTGACACATTGGCTCTGAACCAATGTGTCACTTTGAGGTCATAATTTAATTATTTTATATTATTTGTCAGCTTCAGCCTTTTTCTTCGGGATCATGGTGAAGCATACGATGCATGCAACGATATAAAGTGCAAGTGTAACATAGAGCACTGTCTGGTAACCCTGAGTGTTAACCGAAACAACCGTTCCGTCCGAAAGAGTGGTATCACTGAAGGTTCCGACATGTTTAACGATGTAGGTGGCAAGCTGGTTGCCGGTAAGGCCTGCCATAGCCCATGCCGATAAGCACATACCATGAACTGCCGAGATACTCTTCATTCCGAAGTGGTCAGAAAGAAGTGTGGGCACATTCGAGAAACCGCCGCCGTAACCTGCGTTTACCATTATAAGAAGGGCTACACACAGGAACACGATCTTATTGTTGATACCGTGGGTAAGGATCACAGCACCCGTAAATACTATTGAAAGGATGAATATGATCTTGTAAATGGTATTTCTATCCTTGAACATATCAGCCCATGCCGAGAAGCCAAGACGGCCGGCAGCATTGGCAATAGCCGTAACGGAACCGAGTGTTGCAGCAAGTGCAAGACTTAAGTCTATTGAATTGAAGATTGCCTTCTCCTGTGATATAAGGGCAAGACCGCAGGTAATGTTAATGTAGAACATGATCCAGATACCGATGAAGGTCTTGTTTGAGAAGGATGTCTTGAAATTCTTACCGAGAGTTGCAAAGAACTCCTTGATCCCGCCGTTATCTCCGTGAGCCTCAACCCAGTCGGCAGGCTTCTTAAGGAGAAGGTGTCCGACAAACATCATTACACAGTAGATACATCCCATGATGAAGAACATGTAAGCGGGATTATTGTTAAACTTCGTAAGGAAGAACTGCATTACGGGTGTAGCTATAGCCTTGGCAAGACCGAAACCTGCAACGGCAAGACCCGTTGCAAGACCCTTCCTGTCCTGGAACCAGAGCATCAGCGTCTTAACGGGACTTAAGTAACCTGTTCCGAGACCGATACCCATGATACATCCGTAGAAGAGGAAGACAAGGGGCAGAGACTTTAAGAGGATCGCAAGTCCCGTACCAAGCATACCTACCGTAAAACAGATAGTTGCTATAAGAGATGACTTGTGGATGTCCTTCTCGACCACATCCCCTAAGAATGCAGCTGACATACCCAGAAAGAAGATGGCAAGAGAAAATGCCCATTGTACAGCACTTGCATGTGCCTGGAAGTTCTCGGCACCGTAGATGTACTCACCTATCTCCTTGGAAAATGTACCCCAGCAGTAAACCGTACCTATACTGCAGTGAAGCAGCAGGGCGGGGATTGCGGCGCAGGTCCACTTATTGCCTCCCTTAGCCGAAGTTTTAGAATCACTCATTTTAATTCACTCCTATCATAATATATTACAAATAATTCCAACCAAATAAATATAACATCTGACACTGTTTTTCACAATAGTTAATGTTAAATAATTAACATAAAAATGTGACACTTCAGCTCTGAGCTAAAGTGTCACATAAATTTATATTTTAGGATTCAACCTTTGAAATCTATATGCTGTCCCATCATTGCTTCTTCCGGTGTAACCACCGAATTCATCTTCTCATTCTGAACATGATCTCCGACTCTTTGGATGAGCTCTTCCACACTGCCTGCGGATATGGTTTCCGTCTCCCTGTCCCATATCTTCCTAAGTCCCCTGTCAAGTCCCGGCTTATTGGTCGTTATCTCATCCTGGGTCATTTTCAGGACGTCGTCCTTATCCTCAGCAGTCCCGTCTACATCCTTCTTAAGTCTCTCAGCCTCCCGTTTTTCGGCCTTTTTCTTCTCTGCCCTCTTGGCGGCAGCCTTCTTAACCTCAGCTTTATGGGCTGCCTTCTTGGCTTCCCTGTTCTTCTCTATGCGCTCGGCCTGGGCATCCTGCGATTTCTTGACAACCGCGAAGAAACTTGCGGTACCGCCGTCATTGACCTGGATACCGAAGCCCTTAAAGTCAGCCCCAGAAGCCATCAGCTGATCCTTCATCTTGCTAAGCTGCGATGACGCACCCGCAATGACCGATTCATATTTCTCACGGTAATCCTTGTCTGTCGCCATCTTCTCAATCTTTTCCTCGTCGATAAGGACAACCGGCTTCATGGGATTGGCATATCTTGCAGCCTGTGACTTTGCATTTTCAATCTGATCCTTGCTCACAAGGATAAAGTCATATCCCTTGAACTTGTTCTTAAGTTCATCGTAATACTTCTTGCCCTCTTCCGAAAGCTTAGGCTCGCCTATAGTCCTGCCATATTCATTTTTCTTACCCGAAACCGCTGTGGAACCACTGACCTGCGCAGCTGCAATATCCTGCACTATAGATGTGTTGATCGCCATAGTCACTCCTCCTTTGAATCATTATCGAAATCCGTTTCTGTGTGGGTCAGAATACATTTAATTAGACCCACTGTGGCTATACTATATATATCGGCACAGATACAGAATAAATAAGCCTGACTCACTGCGGTGAGAATTCCAGAACTGTATGTCCCTTCTCATCCTTCTCTGTATCTTTACCCATTTCAACATATTCTCTTATAAGGGATGCCAGCTTATCATACATTTCAAGAGCCCTGTCATGGTCCCTGTAAATAACCTCTTCATCACCGTCTTTTCCTGCCTTTTCAAGATTTGCGGCAAGGTCCGCCAGTTCATTGGCCCCTAACATCCTCGAGGTTGACTTGAGAGAATGGACATATATCGAATAGTTCTCCCAATTCTTCTTATTATAATAATCTACAATACTCTCACGGCGCGACGGAGCTTCCTTTGCGTACTCCCTGAGAACTCCCCGGTATATAT
>JBGUQP010000461.1:0-2034 GCA_045131145.1 Lachnospiraceae bacterium
GAAAACAATAGGATGGACTAAGCGTGAGGACCTGAATTATTATGATTTTACTCTTAATGAGGAGAATATCGTAAAGTTTAACGAATGATACTGTGATTGCGGGTTTACCTTGTCTGTGATACAATAATTCACGGTGTTTGAGCCGGTTAGTATAAGAAATCATACTCATTACAGGAGACGGATATGGAGATAATAAACGGAGGCGTTACGGCTGCCAGGGGTTTTATGGCAGCATCATGCGCTGCAGGGATTAAATATGAAGGAAGGACCGATATGGCCATGGTATTCTCGAAGGAGCCATGTGTGTGTGCCGGTACTTATACAAGCAATGTCGTAAAGGCAGCATGCGTCAAGTGGGATAAACAGCTTACCGATTCGGGAAGGCCCATGCAATGCATAGTGGTCAACTCGGGTATAGCCAATGCATGTACGGGGCAGGAAGGCTTTGATGCCTGCATAGCCACTGCCAGGGCAGCAGGTGACAGTCTTGACATCCCTTACGATACAGTGGCGGTTGCTTCAACCGGTGTGATAGGGATGCAGCTTCCTGTTGATAAACTTACAAAAGGTACCAAAGATCTGGCAGCTAAGCTCTCTGACAGCGAAAGTGCGGGAACAGATGCTTCCAGAGCCATAATGACAACGGATACGGTGAATAAAGAAATAGCGGTAACCTTTAATATCGGTGATAAGCTGGTAACACTTGGAGGCATGAGTAAGGGTTCGGGTATGATCCATCCCAACATGTGCACTATGTTAGCCTTTCTCACCAGTGACGTTAATATTGATAAGGAACTTCTTCAGAAGGCAGTTAGTGAAGTGGTGAAGGACACCTTCAATATGATATCGGTTGACGGTGACACATCAACTAATGATACTCTTCTTATAATGGCCAATGCTCTTGCGGGCAATGAAAAGATAGAGGATGAGGGAACCGCTTACAGAACGTTTAAGGAAGCGCTTTTCCATGTCTGCAGGACTCTTGCCATGAAGATGGCAAAGGATGGGGAAGGGGCCGGGAGGCTCTTTAGTGCCCATGTTGTAAATTCGGCAAGTAAGGCCGATGCCAGGATCCTTGCAAGGTCCGTGATAAGCTCCAACTTAAGCAAGGCCGCAATATTTGGCTGCGATGCCAATTTCGGCCGGTTCCTGTGTGCAATGGGTTATTCCGGAGTTTCATTCAGGGAAGAGGACGTTGAACTCTTCTTCGAGAGCAGGGCAGGAAGGCTTAAGGTGTTTGATCACGGGGTGCCGCTTGATTTTGATGAGGATGAGGCACTTAAGATCCTTAAGGAAGACGAAGTTACGATATTTATTGATATGAATGAGGGAAGCGCCGAGGCTACTGCCTGGGGCTGTGACCTTACATATGATTACGTCAAGATAAATGCTGATTACAGGAGCTGAAGGGAGTACTGATATGGTTTCAAATGAAGAGTACATGAATAAGTATTACAAGAAGGCGGAGGTCCTTATAGAGGCACTGCCTTATATCCAGAAATACAACCGTAAGGTCATAGTCGTTAAGTATGGCGGTTCGGCCATGAGCGATGAGAACCTTAAGAAGAATGTGATAAAGGATGTGACTCTTCTTAAGCTGGTAGGATTCAAGCCCATAGTGGTGCACGGCGGCGGCAAGGATATAAGCAAGTGGGTTGAGAAGGCCGGCAAGGAAGCAAAGTTTGTTAACGGGCTTCGTGTGACCGATGAAGAGACAATGGAGATAGCCGAGATGGTCCTTGGCAAGGTCAATAAATCGCTTGTTGCAATGGTTCAGGAGCTGGGGGTCAAGGCTGTAGGTATATCCGGCAAGGACGGCGGTCTTCTTGAAGTTGAGAAGAAGTACGCAGACGGTGAGGATATCGGATTTGTCGGGAATATAACAAGGGTTAATACCAAGCTGCTTGAAGACCTTCTTGAGAATGACTTTCTTCCGATAGTATCACCCATCGGCCTTGATAAGAGATTTGATACCTATAATATCAATGCTGATGACGCGGCCTGTGCAATAGCCAAGGCCATGCATGCAGACAA
>JBGUQP010000462.1:0-2296 GCA_045131145.1 Lachnospiraceae bacterium
AAGAACAGGAATATGTTATCGATGATATGGGTGTTCTGGCGATGTATCGCCGGATCGGAGATATGCAGACGCTTGAGCATACGGTAACACTTGAAGAAGTTCGTGAAATAGTGGATAATGCTATTAAGCATGTTGATAAAAAGAATATGTCCCATTTCATGGATGTATTACTGGCTAAGCGGTATGATGATGATGACTATATCATCCTGAGGGAGAAGGACTTTATTCAATGATTGGTTCTTATATTCTATGATCATGAGGAGGGTTGTGCTTTATGGCCACAAATCAGGAATTCTCACCATTTATCACGGAAATGGACAGGTATCTGTTTGGCTCGGGTACGCATTATGATATTTATAAGAAGCTTGGAGCTCATATTACAGAGAAGGACGGAGAGAAGGGTGTCTATTTTGCGGTGTGGGCGCCGAAGGCAAAGAGTGTATCTGTAATAGGTGATTTTAATGACTGGAATGAAGATGCCGACAAGATGGAGAAGACAGGTGATGTCGGTATTTTCGAATTGTTTATTCCGGGGATCACTACCGGCGTTCTGTATAAATATCTAATAGAGTCAGCTAAAGGCGAAAAGCTGTATAAGGCCGATCCTTATGCCAATTTCGCCGAGTTAAGACCGGGCACTGCATCAATAGTTACCGACCTTACAAAGTTCAAGTGGTCTGACACGACATGGCTCAAGAAGAGGAATGAAAGCAATTTACAGGAAATCCCGATGGCCATATACGAATGCCATATAGGATCCTGGATGAGACATCCCGGACGCGAGGACGAGGGATTTTATACATACAGGCAGTTTGCCGATCGTATAGTTGACTATCTGCTTGACATGCACTACACGCATATTGAACTTATAGGTATCGCCGAGCATCCATTCGACGGGTCCTGGGGTTATCAGGTAACGGGTTATTACGCTCCTACGTCAAGATACGGAACTCCTGAGGATTTCATGTATATGATCAACAAGCTCCACAAGAACGGAATCGGAGTCATACTTGACTGGGTTCCGGCTCATTTTCCCAGGGATGCACACGGATTGGCTGATTTTGACGGGAGTGCTGTATATGAATACGCAGATTCCAGAAAGGGTGAGCACCCTGACTGGGGAACCAAGATATTTGATTACGGCAAGAGTGAAGTAAAGAACTTCCTTATTGCGAATGCAATATTCTGGATAGAGGAATTCCATATTGACGGATTGAGGGTTGATGCGGTTGCATCCATGCTGTACCTTGATTACGGCAAGAAGGATGGCCAGTGGGTTGCCAATGAATACGGCGGTAATGAGAATCTTGAGGCAATAGAGTTCTTCAAGCATCTTAATTCCCTTGTTATGGGCAGATATCCCGGAGTTATGATGATAGCGGAAGAGTCAACCGCATGGCCGAAGATAACAGCTAAACCCGAAGATGACGGACTGGGCTTCACTTTCAAATGGAACATGGGCTGGATGCATGATTTCTGTGATTACATGAAGTTAGATCCCATATTCAGAAAAGATAACCACCACAAGATGACCTTTGCGATGAGTTATAATGATGCGGAGAATTACATCCTTGTGCTCTCACATGATGAAGTGGTTCATCTTAAGTGTTCTATGCTCAATAAGATGCCGGGCTACTATGTTGATAAGTTCGCCAACCTTCGTGTGGGATATACCTTTATGATGGGACATGCCGGCAAGAAGCTCCTCTTCATGGGTCAGGAGTTTGCACAGGACAGTGAGTGGAATGAGGCTAAGGAGCTTGACTGGGCCCTGCTTGATGATCCTCTCCATGCGGGAATGCAGGCATATGTAAGGGAGCTGCTTAAGATATATAACAAATATCCTGCAATGCATGAGCTTGACAGAGGATTCAACGGATTCCAGTGGATCAATGCAAATGATACATTCAAGAGTATCTACAGCTTTATAAGACAGGGTAAGAACGATAAGAAGAACAGGCTTGTTTTCGTAATGAACTTTACACCTATATCAAGGGATGACTATCGTGTGGGTGTTCCCGAGAAGAAGAAATATAAGCTTCTGCTTGACAGTAATGAGGAAAGGTTCGGCGGAAACGGGATGGTGAGGGAGACTTCATATCAGGCCGAAGATATACCATGGGACGGACAGCCGTATTCGGTTGCCTATCCGCTGGCACCGTACGGAGCTGCTATATTCCTGTACTAAGATATAAATGAAGACACGGGGACGGTTCTGCTGTCTTCACGCATCTGGATTAAGATTTTGATCCGGACAGGTGGGGCGTCGAGACAGCAGAACCGTCCCCGTGTCTTC
>JBGUQP010000463.1:0-4443 GCA_045131145.1 Lachnospiraceae bacterium
TCGACGGTATCGGAGCAGATCATCTCACGGAAGGCTTCGATCCTGGTCTCCTCGAAGAACATATGCTCAGTACGGCAGAGTCCTATACCTTCGGCACCAAGCTCGCGGGCTTTCTTTGCATCAGCCGGAGTATCGGCATTGGTACGAACCTTCATGGTACGGTACTTGTCAGCCCATGCCATAACCCTTCCGAACTCACCTGCTATCTGGGCATCAACCGTAGGGATAAGTCCCTTGTAAATGTTACCGGTTGTACCGTCTATACTTATCTCGGAACCTTCGGTGAAGGTCTCACCACCGAGTGTAAACTTCTTATTTGCTTCATCCATTGCGATATCGCCGCAGCCGGATACGCAGCACTCGCCCATACCACGGGCAACAACAGCAGCATGGCTTGTCATACCGCCGCGTACTGTAAGGATACCCTGTGCAGCCTTCATACCCGTAATATCTTCAGGTGATGTCTCAAGACGGACAAGGACTACTTTCTCGCCCCTTGCTGCCCACTCTTCGGCATCCTCTGCCGTGAATACGACTTTACCGCATGCGGCTCCGGGCGAAGCACCAAGGCCCTTGCCAAGGGGGGTAGCTGCCTTAAGGGCTGCCGCATCAAACTGGGGATGAAGGAGGGTATCAAGGTTACGGGGCTCGATCATGGCAACTGCCTCTTCCTCACTCCTCATTCCGTCATCCACAAGGTCACATGCTATCTTAAGTGCGGCCTGGGCTGTCCTCTTACCGTTACGTGTCTGGAGCATGTAGAGCTTGTTATGCTCAACAGTGAACTCCATATCCTGCATGTCGCGGTAGTGACTCTCAAGCTTATGGCACACATCCTTGAACTGCTCGAATGCCTCGGGGAACTTCTCCTCCATCTCGGCTATCTTCATGGGAGTACGAACACCTGCAACAACGTCCTCGCCCTGAGCATTGGTAAGGAACTCACCGAAAAGTCCCTTGTTACCGGTTGCGGGATCACGTGTGAAGGCAACACCCGTTCCACAGTCATCACCCATGTTGCCGAAGGCCATGGACTGAACGTTTACAGCGGTTCCCCATGAATAAGGGATATCGTTGTCACGCCTGTATACGTTGGCCCTGGGGTTATCCCATGAACGGAACACAGCCTTGATGGCTCCGTATAACTGATCCTTGGGATCTGTGGGGAAGTCGCTTCCTATCTTCTCCTTATATTCAGCCTTGAACTGATTAGCCAGCTCCTTAAGGTCATCTGCTCCCAGTTCAACGTCCTGCTTAACGCCCTTCTCATTCTTCATCTTGTCAATGAGCTCTTCGAAATACTTCTTGCCCACCTCCATAACAACATCCGAGTACATCTGGATGAAACGCCTGTAGCAGTCCCATGCCCAGCGGGGGTTGTTTGACTTTTCGGCTATTACATTAACAACATCTTCGTTAAGACCAAGGTTAAGAATAGTATCCATCATACCCGGCATCGAAGCCCTGGCACCCGACCTTACCGATACAAGAAGAGGATTCTCCTTATCACCGAACTTCTTGCCCGTGATCTCCTCCATCTTCAATACATACTCGTCGATCTGGGCCCTGATCTCGTCATTGATCTCGCGCCCGTCTTCATAGTACTGAGTACATGCCTCGGTCGTGATAGTAAATCCCTGAGGTACCGGAAGTCCCAGATTGGTCATCTCAGCAAGGTTCGCACCCTTTCCTCCGAGAAGGTTCCTCATGTCGGCACTGCCCTCACTGAATAAATAAACCCATTTCTTACTCATACTATTCCTCCTTTTATATATGTTTCTTATTTTTCTTACTTAACCGGGTCAGAACAGGTAATATCATAAGGAATCCCCCACTTCGCGGAACCTCTTATGACGAATACTCAAAATACTTCGTATTTTCCGCTGTTTTGGATTCATCCAATACATATATTTATAAAATATGCCCCTTACAAGCAAGCTTGACGGTTCATATTTTAAAATATATGTGCTGCTCTGAATAATATAATCATTTTATCAGAATTTTCACTTATTATCTACATAATTTTCAAAAAATGTCACTTATCAGCTACAAGGTGGCATCATAAGGAATCCACCACTTGCTTCGCATCGTGGTACCCCTTATGATCTATCCTCTTATATCCAGGAACTGGGCCTGGCCGTGCAGATTAAGCACCGCAGAATCAGCCGGGACAAAGATACAGTCCCCTTTATAAAAGTTAAGGCTCATCCCATCGCAGCTTATCGTTCCGCATCCGCTCACGCACAAGAGGACCTTGAAGCTTACCGAATCAGCCTGATAGGTTACGGACTGTCTGCGCTCCGTGTTTATTATCATCCTGTACACTTCGAAATATTTACACCTGCACAGAAGCTCGGAAGCAACGCCCGGTCTGTATTTAAGCACACGCAGGGGCTGCCTGGGCTCCCCGGCATGGGTTAGCTTAGCAACCTCAAGGGCCTTATCTATATGAAGCTTACGCTTGTTGCCTTCCTTATCAACCCTGTCATAATCATACAGACGGTATGTTAAGTTGGAATTCTCCTGTATCTCGGCGATCAGCACGCCCTGCCCTATCGCATGTATCGTACCCGCTTCAACAAAGAAAACATCGTCCTTCTTAACAGGCACTGTCTGCAGGCACCTTACTATGGATCCGTCCTCTATCGCGCTCTTAACCTCGGGCGGAGTCATGGTACGGTTCAGTCCGTACACAAGCTTTGCATCGGAAGCCGCATCGAGCACATACCACATCTCAGTCTTACCCCTCTGTCCGCCCTCATGCTCACCCGCGTATTTATCATCGGGATGGACCTGGACCGATAAGTCCTTGTCGGCATCAATGAACTTTATTAGGATCGGAAGTTCTCCCGCACCGGCATTATCCATTCCGGCACTGTGACTTCCCAGATACTCGGGATGTTCCTTAAGAACATCCTCAAGCTTCATTCCATCGTATCGTCCTCCGGCCACAAAGCTTGGACCGTCCGGGTGGGTTGAACACTCCCAGGTCTCCGCCAGGGGTTCCATATCTATATTTTTCTCAAACTCATCATTAAGCCTCCTGCCACCCCACAGGTAATCCTTACCGGTAGGCTTAAGAAGCATCGGTTCATTTCCCATAAATCAATACTCTGAAAATCAATACTCCAGTTTATACTTGATCTTGTCATGGACGCTTATCGACCTTCCCAGCTGGACCTCGATAAGCTTAAGCTCCGTTTTTGCGATGACCGTGTGCCTGCAGCCCGCACTCATCGTTATCACATCACCCGGGCTCACACTCTGTTCCATACCGTCAACTATGGTCATCCCTTCTCCTGCCAGCACGACCCATACCTCATCACGGTTCCTGTGGCTGTGGTAGTTCATGGTGTTACCCGCATTAAGAGTCACCTTTATCGTCATTGATTCCGCTTCGACATCCATGACCCTGTAACTTCCCCAAGACTTCTCGGCAAACATGATCTGCTGCTCTATTCCGTCAACAAAGGGCTTGATCCTACGGCTGCTCTCCTTATCGGATACGAGTATTCCGTCAGGCGAAGCCGAAATGATAACATCTGTAAGTCCCATGGCAAGGACCGGAACATCCATCTCATTTACTATATGAACACCACTGCATTCATCATCCAGCATCCCCTTGCCGACAACATTCTCGCCCATGGCCTGGGTAAGGGAATTCCATGTACCAAGGTCCTGCCATTTGCCGGCAAACCGCTTAACCTGAATCCTGTCTTCCTTCTCAACCACGGCATAGTCAAACGAAATCTTCTTAAGCTTCGGATATTTCTCCAAAAGGTCCTGATAATCATCAAAGTCGATCAGTTCATGGGCTTTCTTAAGCATGTACTTAAGCTTGTAGGCAAATACGCCGCCGTTCCACAGGGCTCCCTGTCCGATATAAACTTCGGCGTCTGACTTTGTCGGCTTCTCCTTAAAGGTTGAAACCTCCGAAACATCTTCGTCGGTCTTCGGGATTATGTAGCCGTAGCGCTCTGATGGCCCTGTAGGCTCAACGCCCAAAAGGACAAGGTTAGCTTCACCCTTGTCCGCCTGTTTCGATAATTCGTATATGGCCTTGAAATAGTCCTCCTCAACATAAGGATCCACGGGGCAGATGACCACCGTCTCATCCCCCGATACACCCTCTATGTCGTTAAGATATGCGCTTGCCAATGCTATTGCCGGAAATGTATCCCTTCTGCAGGGCTCAACAGATATGCCCACATCATCACCAAGCTGGTTCCTTATTGCGGACACCTGCATCTTGGATGTGGCTATGGTTACGGTTGCGTCCTTGTCGATCTTCTTGATCTGACGGTACATCCGCTGCACCATTGATTCGTATGTACCGTCTTCATTCTTGAATATCTTAATAAACTGCTTGCTTCTTACATCATTTGACAGCGGCCACAGGCGCTTGCCCGACCCGCCCGACAGTAATACTATGTTCATCAGTAC
>JBGUQP010000464.1:0-3150 GCA_045131145.1 Lachnospiraceae bacterium
CTCCCTGGATTTGTTTTATTCTATGATCCTAGGATACGACCTCATTTTGAGAAAAAAGTGATAAAAAAGTGTTTATTCTGTGAACTCTCAGTCTATACCGACTTTAATCGATTCCTGCGTCAGTACATGCTGTTCGAGTTCATCTATCTGCTCTCCTATCGTATCATTGAGCTCCCTTAAGGTTTCATCGGGATCTGCTCCGTTCCATACCTTGGTAAATGCGATCTCAAGCTGAACCCAATAGTTGCCTGCTTCTATCATCTTGGGCATGGGAACCGATTTTTCATATTCCTGCATGACATTCCTGATCTCTTCATCCTCATAGGTCACATTCTTAAGGCATGAGATCCTTCCTGTCTTCTTATAAACATCTGCGGCCTTATCATAAGACAGATACTGGGCAAACCCGTTGGCAGCCTCCCGCCTGTCCGAATAACCGTTTATTACAAGCGTGGAGGTCTCCGATAACCCCCTGGCCTTAAGCGTTGAACTAATATCCGGAAGCACGGCAACTCCGTAATCATATTCAAATTCACCGTTTTCCCTAGCCTGCTTTATCTTGGCTATGGCATCCGTTGTTGCCACGGTAAATACCGTTTTACCTTCAATAAATTCCGACAGGATACTGTCATAGGTGACAGCCTTGGAATCTATTGAGAAAAACTGATTTATATTCTGATAAACCTTAAGGCAGTCTACAGCCTGTTGATTATATATGTTGAAATAGGAATTGTCGTCACCATCCTCGCCGCCGACATTCATATAATTACCCACGAAGAAATAGTTATAGAAGATATCAGAAACATCCCACTTAAAGATCGCTTCAACTTCCTCCGGGGCATCGTAGTTATTTGCAAATGTAAGGATATCATCAATGGTTGCGGGAATCATGTTTGCAAGCTTCTCAAGCACCTTTGGATCCTTGGCCGCATCCTCTTCACCCATTGGATCAAGTTCCTCGTCATTAAGCACAAGGGCATCTGCAGATACCGAATCATCTGACAGGCTCACATGGTTGCTTACAACAATGCCGTTTGACGAGACTTCTCTTACTTCTTCGGCCTCTATCTGTTCTGCCTCCTCAATTTCCTCCTCAACAAACTCAGGCTCTTCCTCAATATGCTGCTTGGCTATACCCACCATATATGTCTTGTTATATAAAAGGAAATTGGTTTCATAATAAAGAGGATAACCCACATACTTGCCCGCACACCGTATGGCATGCAGTGAAGTATCCGGGTAATTCATCGGATTTATTACCTTGGCCGGATCCGTTATTTCGGAAGCCAGACCCGCATAATAGGCCTTCATAAGATTATCGTGGGTGGTAATGTAAAGATCCGGAGCCACAACCGGCTCCCCTTCTTCGCTTTCACCCTCATACACGGACGCATGATTTATCTTTCTTAGGAAATCTACTCCGTCAACAAGTTCCGGTTTTACCCTGACTCCTGTCTCATCCCTGTATGAAACGGCTGCATCATTCAGAAAATCAGTCAGGGAATCATCCGTATACCACAGGATAAGCGTGCCGTCATCTTCACCCTTTGCCCTGCCCGTATACATGGGATCCGTTATCTTCAGTGCCAACAGGACCATTGCTGCTACCAGAAGTAGTGCAATGATCGTAGAGAGTATTCTCTTCATAACCCCGTCCTTATCCGGTAACCCGATCAATCAAAGGATGCTTCCAGGATACCGATCATCCTGTCAACATCACTCTTCGTTATAACAAGCGGCGGTATAAACCTTATTACATTTGTTCCTGCAGTTATGATTATAAGACCGTTTTCGATCGCTTTCCTGCACACAGCCCCTGCAGATTTGGATTTGTCAAATTCAAGTCCCTGTATAAGACCCATTCCCCTGTGTCCAATGATAAAATCATACTTCTCCTTTAATTCTTCAAGTCTCTTATACAGGTATTCTCCCGTTTCCTTTACATTGTGAAGTATTGCCCTTTCACCAAACTGTCTTAAAACTTCACTGACAGCAGCTGTCACAAGGGGATTTCCTCCATAGGTGGTTCCATGATCTCCCGGGACAAGACCCTTATCGGCAACCCTCTGTGTCATCATAAATGCACCGACAGGAACTCCGCATCCTACAGCCTTTGCAACCGTTACGATATCGGGCTTAATTCCATAGCTTTCATAGGCAAACATATATCCGGACCTTCCCATACCGCACTGGATCTCATCAAGTATGAGAAGAATATCCTTTTCATCACACAGGTCCCTTACCTTTTTTAGGAAATCAGGATCCGCGGGATATATGCCTCCTTCACCCTGAATGGTCTCCATGATCAGGGCACAGGTCTTATCAGTCACCTGGGACATAACACTGCCAAAATCATTGAAGTCAGCATACCTGATATTCCCGATCATGGGATAGAAAGGTTCCCTGTATGCCTTCTTGCCGGTAACCGAAAGCGCACCCATTGTCCGTCCGTGGAATGAATTGTTCATTGCTATGATCTCATGATCCGTCTGTCCGTCCTTTGAATAGGCATACTTCCTTGCAGTCTTTATGGCTCCCTCAATGGCTTCTGCTCCCGAATTGGTAAAAAACACCCTGTCCATACCGGCTGCCTTTGTCAATGCCTTAGCAGCTTCAATAGCCGGAACGGAATAAAAAAGATTGGATGTATGTATTATCTTGTCTATCTGAGCCTTTAGGGCATCATTGTATTCCTTATTGTCATATCCCAGTGCAAAGACAGCAATACCCGCACAAAAATCGAGATACTCCTTTCCGTCGGTATCATATAAACATACTCCCTTTCCATGGTCAAAAACCACCGGGAAACGGTTATAGGTATGTAAGAGCACCTGCTCGCCTTCATCAATATATTCATTCATAGATTTCATTTTCTTATCTCCCATTACACTTCGTTGCTGACATCAGTATCCGTATCCCTGAAGAACATTGTTCCGATACCCTTTCTTGTAAATATCTCAAGAAGCAGGGTATGCGGCTTACGTCCGTCAAGTATATGGACACGGTTAACTCCGTTTTCTATGGCATCTGTACAGTTGTTGAGCTTGGGAAGCATTCCTCCTCCGATATAGCCGTCCTTTATAAGAGTATTGGCCTCCGAAACCGACAGGCGCGAAATAAATGTTGATTTATCATTGGGATCCTTATAGA
>JBGUQP010000465.1:0-2850 GCA_045131145.1 Lachnospiraceae bacterium
GGATACATCATATGCAGGAAGCGTAAGCAAGATAATATCAAATGAAGATGTCACCCTGACGAGTGATTTTACGGGAGTTATAATAACCGGCGGCAATGTTGTCATAGAAGCGGGCTGTAATGTTGAGGGACTGGTCATTTCCGGAGACCGGATATACATATACGGAAACAATAATATTGTGTCGAGCCGTGACGTTGTAAAGAAGCTGATCGAGGAAGAAAATGCACAGGCTCCGGGAGGCATCAGGATCCCGAAGGTCAGCGATTATATAGGAGCATTGATGGAATGACATTTAGATGTAAGATAAATCTGTTAAAGAAGAGAACAAATAATTAAAGAAAAATATAAAAAAACCTTGAAATTTGCATCACCAAGTGATAACATCATAATTAGCACGATTTGTGACATATTTTACTAAACGGAGGTTAATATCTAATATGGCTACGGACGTAAAAATTACGTTATTTGGCGGTTTCGGCATCTACAAAGGCGGTAAGCCGATACTTGAGAACCTGTCAAATACAAGGAAGACCAAGCTTTTTTTATGTTATCTGCTTTTAAATAAGGAGAAGGCTATCTCACATAAGGAATTGTTTGAGCTTTTGTGGTCGGGAGAGGATTACGCCAACCCCGGCACTGCTTTGAGGACCCTTTTATATCGCTATAGGAATCTTATCGAGAATACAGGAGTTAATGAGCTTGACAACTCGATAATAAGCAGAAGAGGTGCTTATCAATGGAATCCGGATCTTGATATTTCGATCGATATATATGATTTTGAGGATTCATCTCAGAAGGCCCTTGAGACAATAGGATCGGATGAAAAGAAAGAATTGCTGCTGCGTAAGGCAATGGAACATTACACAGGCAATCTTCTTCCGGATTCGAATACCGAGCACTGGGTGGTTCCCAAGGCGGTTGAACTTCGTGACCTTTATATAAGGGTTGCCCTTGAGCTTGTTCAGCTTCTTAAGGCGAAGAATGACTATAAGGCCATAATCGATGTATGTAATGAGGTTCAGGAATTCATTCCCGTATCACTCGATATAGAGAATGAGATGAATCTGGCAATGCAGAAGGGACTGGAGTCGGAAGCAGAGCTTAACGAGTATCATATGTTCCGTGAGGCTGCCAAGGAGATGGACAGAGTTATCGGCGGTGTAAGGGAAGAAATGGAATACGATGCCTCCGAGAATACGGCATTTGTATGTGAATATGATATGTTCCGTGAGGTTTACAGGCTTCAGAGAAGGCTTCTTATGCGTACCGGTGAGACCATGTTTCTCACTATGGCTACTCTCAGGTCGAAAAGAATGGACAGACATGAACCTCTTAAGAATGAGAGAGCAATGACAGCCCTCCTTGAGTGCTGTAAGCATGAACTCAGAATGGGTGATTCCATCTGCCGCTATTCGGATGACCAGTATGCGATAATGTTCCCGGTTGATTCTTACGAGAACGCTGTCAAGGTTCTGGAACGCGTGCGCATGAGCTTCTACAGGAAGAGCAACCTTAACGAATATATGCTTGTTTACAAGATTTGTCCACTTAAAAATGCAAAGGAATAAATATTCCAAGGAGTACGGATGTCTAATAATCGTAGGAGAATCGGAGTTCTGATAGGAAGTGCAATTGCTCCCTATATGAGAAGGATCATAAACGGTATATATCAGGCAGCATCGGACCTGGGTATTGATCTTGTTGTCTTTGCAGGTTCCCAGCTGGCTTACAATTTTATGGATGGCGGTGCGGTGGATTCGGATTACGATTATTTAAATGCCCTGATCCGTCAGCATGTCCGCTTCAACAGGCTGGACGGGATGATAATATCCTACGGGTCGCACTGCATATTTATGAATGAGGATGAACGGATGCGTTTTGTTGATTCTTATTCGGACATACCCTATATCTTTATGGAGGAGTTCACGGATAAAGAAAATACGGGTTATGTCATAAATGACAATTATAACAGTATGCGTCTTGTTGTGGAGCATCTTGTAAACTTCCACGGATATACCAAGTTTCTTTATGTGGGCGGACGTTATGATAACCGTGAGGCCGTTGAACGGCAGAGGGCATTCGAGGATGTTCTGATAGAGAACGGTATAAGGGTTACCCCGGATATGATGACCGACGGACATTTCAGTGAGGAATGCGAGCCGGAGGTTGAGGAGCTTCTTGACAGGAATGAAAAACCCGAAGTGATCGTATGTGCATCTGATATGATGGCCTATGCCGTATACAAGGTCCTTAAGAGAAGGGGTATGACTATAGGAAATCCCAGGCTGTCAGACAAGGCAATAGCCGTTACCGGCTATGATGACGATGTACGTGCCGTATCCTCTGATCCGCCGCTTACAACTGTGGCACAGGATTTCTTCTATACCGGTTATACGGCGGTTGAAAACTTATTGACCCTGTTGAGGGATGGTATTATCGACGGAAGCATTGCCCCCAACCATCTTAAGAAGAGGTCATCATGCGGCTGTAATTACGGTAAACATCACAGATATCTTCCGATGAATGACACCGAACGGACCCAGCCGGAGTTCTACTCGATAAAGATAGCCGAACTTATTCGTGAGGAGATCCTTACAAGCAATGTCAAGGATGAGATCGGTGATAAGATATATGATATTCTTTATGAGAGTATATACAAGGATGCGCTTATTCTGAACGGGTTTGTCAAGGAGACGATCAATGCGGAGATAGTGGTCGATCAGATGAGAAGGCTGTTGGATTCTCCTTACTCAAGGTATATTTCGCCTCATGCTCTTTTGCGGGCATATTCGGATTATATGTCATCCCTTATACATTCATCGAACGACCAGAACAGCATGGTTCTCATGT
>JBGUQP010000466.1:0-2261 GCA_045131145.1 Lachnospiraceae bacterium
ATCGGCATCCTCCCTGTAACGCGCGCCCGAATCCCTGAACATACCGTAATCCGTAAGCACCGTTTCTTCAAGGAAGGTCATAAGTTCCGTGATGCAGCCATTTAAGTTGGATACGGAATCACTCACCTCATCGACGATTCCGGATATATTGTCAACGGTATTTAAGGTCTGGGCAGCGAGGGCTCCGATCTCATCCGCAACAACCGCAAATCCCCGTCCGGCATCACCTGCACGGGCTGCTTCGATACTTGCATTCAATGCAAGAAGGTTAGTGTTTGAAGAAATACTCTTTATATCATCTGTAAGCTCATGGATTCGGTTTACTGCCTTTGATTTCTCAATGGCCTCATCACTCCTCTGCTTCATGAGAACATACATCTTATGGGTCTTCTCACTGGAAACGGTACTGCGCTGTTCCATTTCACCGGCCCTGTTCTGTATCTCTTTTGAATCTTCCTCACTCTTGACCGCCAGATCATAGATCTCCCTGGTCTGGTGTCTTGCCTCCTCCACGTTATGGACGATCTGGGCGGTATTGCCGGCAGCTACCTTCATGCCTTCAGCAAGATGCCCTGTCTCGGCATTGTTATCATCCGTACGGGAATTATTCTCCCGCATGATGGAATCAAGTTCATCGATACTGCCTGAAATGGTCTGCTCAACATTTACGAAAGAATCAACCATATTTCTGAAGGATGCCCTCATGTCATGGACACCGCTTGCCATCTGTCCTATCTCATCCTTATGGCGTGTAAGGTCTTTACCGCTGTCATCGGAACTTAAGTCCAGCCTGGCTGTCTGTCCTATTATGTTCGTGAGTACAAGAATAGGCTTTGATAATCCGTTTCCTACAAAGAAGCCCACAACCGCACTGACAACCACCGCAAGGATGATAGCTCCGAGGATGGTGTAAAGAAGTGTATATGCTTCCGAGAATATCTCGGATTTGGGTGCAGTCAGCAGAAGGACCATTCCGTTATGCAAAGGGCTTGATACCAACATCTTGTCAACACCGTTATAACTATATGCATATGCCGTTTCAGAAGCACTTCCGGAAGATATGATGGACATAACTCCCGACAACGAACTGTCAAGCGCTGCAATGCTCTGACCCGGATCCATATCCTTATGATAGAGTATCTGACCGTCCGTCTTGGTAATAATACCGTAACCGGAGTTAAACAGCGATACTGAATCAACTTTATCCGTAAGAGCCTTAAAGGATATATCCATGCCCACAATACCGATGGAAGTACCATCCTCGGCATAGATAGGAACAACATATGATATCATGTATACATTTATATTGCTGTTAAGATAGGGATCCATCCAGATAGGTGCCTTGTTCTGGACCGGAATGTAATACCACCCCACATGCTCAAGATCCGAAGGATCATACATGGTAAAATCAGTCGGTGTAACTTCCGTGAAAGGATCTGTCAGCTTGTCCCTGGTAAGGAAGCAGCCCGATGTGGGATTGGAGTATTCCGGATTATATCTGATATAGGCGGTAATGGCTCCGTCCGTATGCTCCGAAAACCTGAACACCTGGTCCTTAACCTCGTAAGTATATGCATCGGCATAATTCTTATCCGAGAAAAAACGTCGTTCACTTATGCCGCTTTTTACAATATCGGCAAGAATATTAACCGACTGCTCAACCCTCAGGATAGTCGAATCAACCTCATTTGATACGGCTTCACTCTGGTTGATCATGCTCTGTGTTGAATCCGCTTCGGATATCCGCATGGTGCTCCTGATCGACAATATGCCGACTATCAGGGCGGTAAGCAGTGAACACAGAATAATACCCAGAATTATCTTAATTCTAATGGTTTTCATGGTAACCCCTCCTTGGAAATAAAAGTATTTATGCTTCAACCAAAACTGATAATATTATACTTTTATTTTTGCCGGATGAAAAGTCCCACGCATTATTTTGAGTTACATGTCTTTGACTATTGTTGCAGTTATGTTATAATATCGTTGCAACCCGTTCACAGATATGAACGGCGAGGGCCATTGGCGCAGTTGGGAGCGCGCCACACTGGCAGTGTGGAGGTCAGGGGTTCGAATCCCCTAAGGTCCACCATAGCGAAGGAAAAGACCACCCTTGCGGTGGTCTTTTCCTTCGTGCTATTTGGAGAGCTTAGGGGAGTCGAACCCGAAAGGGCGAAAGGCTCCGGTGGAGCCTTCCGGTCCGAGCACGCCCGAGGCGCGCGCAGGACGGCGGATCTGCCGCAGGCAGAGACGCAAAATCC
>JBGUQP010000467.1:0-4787 GCA_045131145.1 Lachnospiraceae bacterium
CCTTCGTGAGCTTCGCAAGAAGACGGGCGGTTTCTTCGGCTCAGGTGAGTCAACAGGATCTGTCGGCGTTGTTACCATCAATATGCCCAGGATCGCTTATCTTGCAGCCAACAAGGATGATTTTTACAAGAGGCTTAACAGGCTTATGGACCTTTCGGCCCGCAGCCTTAAGATAAAGAGGGGCGTTATCAGTAAACTCCTCGATGAAGGATTATATCCTTATACCAAGAGGTATCTGGGTAACTTCGATAACCACTTCTCAACGATCGGTCTAATCGGTATGAACGAGGTAGGCTTAAATGCCAACTGGCTGCGTGCCGACATGACGGATAAGAGGACCCAGGATTTCACCAAGGAAGTACTTAACCATATGCGTAACCGCCTTGCCGACTATCAGGAGCAGTACGGTGACCTCTATAACCTTGAGGCAACACCTGCCGAGTCGACAACCTACAGGCTCGCCAAGCATGACAAGAAGCGCTGGCCCAATATCAAGACAGCCGGCAACCCGGGCGATACTCCTTATTATACCAACAGTTCGCATCTTCCTGTTGATTATACTCCGGACATCTTCGATGCTCTGGATATTCAGGATGATCTTCAGACGCTTTATACATCGGGAACGGTATTCCACGCATTCCTCGGTGAGAAGCTTCCCGACTGGAAGGCAGCTGCATCCCTGGTACGTAAGATAGCCCAGAATTACAAGCTTCCTTATTATACGATGTCTCCTACCTATTCGGTATGCAAGGATCACGGTTATCTTGCAGGTGAGCAGAAGACCTGTCCTCACTGCGGTGCCGTTACCGAAGTATATTCCCGTATAACAGGATATTACAGGCCGGTACAGAACTGGAACGACGGTAAGGCTCAGGAGTATAAGAACAGGGTTGTTTACGACATCGAGAATTCATCCCTTAAGAGACCCCTCTCAACGGTCGTTACCTTAAGCACACAGGATGACAAGAAGGAAGTAAACTTCGAGCCTGCAGCAAATATCAAGTACCTTTTCACAACCAAGACCTGTCCTAACTGCAAGCAGGCCAGGGAAGCCCTTAAGAACGAGAAATATGTTCTTATCGATGCCGAGGAGAATATGGAACTTGCAAGGAAGTACGGTGTTATGCAGGCACCTACCCTGGTAGTGGTAAACGGCAACGAATATAAGAAATACGCCAATCTTTCCAATATAACAAGATACGCTGAGGAACATTCACCCCTGGTTGTTGTCCCATATTAAAATGGGTATAAATATTTATAAGGCGGGCTGCGGCATTTAGCTGCAGCCCTTTTCCATTGCGTGGACACTTGGCGAGGTATTTCTTGAACGACGTCTTATGATGTGATACACTCTATCAGTGATTCCGGATATATCGGGAACATAAAACTAAAAAAACTGTATATAGATACCAAGGAGAACAAGATGATCAACAAACTTATAGAAAACATCAAACAGACAAATGCTCCCATAGTTGTTGGCCTCGATCCCATGATGAAGTTTATTCCGGGGCATATCAAGGAGGCGGCCTTCAGGGAATACGGAGAAACACTGGAAGGAGCCGGCGAAGCCATATGGCAGTTTAACAAGGGAATAATAGATGCCATATACGATCTGATACCGGCAGTGAAGCCGCAGATAGCCATGTATGAGCAGTTCGGCATTCCCGGCCTTATTGCCTTTAAGAAGACTGTTGAATACTGTAAGGATCGTGATCTTGTAGTGATCGGTGATATCAAGCGCGGCGATATAGGATCAACCTCTGAGGCCTATGCCGTAGGTCATCTTGGCAAAGTCACCGTCGGGTCAAAGTCATACTACGGCTTTGACGAGGATTTCGTTACGGTCAACCCGTATTTGGGTTCGGACGGTGTCAATCCCTTTATAAATATATGCAGGGAGGAGAAGAAGGGTATCTTTGTCCTGGTTAAGACTTCCAATCCAAGTTCCGGTGAATTCCAGGACAGGAAGCTTTCGGATGCAGGTGACAGGCCCCTTTATGAGATAGTGGGCGAGCAGGTGGCAAGATGGGGCGAAACCTGTATGGGTGATGAATATTCCTACGTGGGTGCGGTTGTCGGTGCTACCTATCCCGAACAGGGTAAGATACTAAGGGAGCTCATGCCCAAAACTTATATCCTGGTTCCCGGTTACGGTGCCCAGGGCGGCAAGGGTGCAGACCTTAAGCACTTCTTCAATAAGGACGGACTCGGTGCGATCATCAATTCCTCAAGGGGCATCATAGCGGCTTACACAAACGACAGGTATTATAAATACGGTGAAGCGGCCTATGCCGATGCATCCCGTGCCGCTGTCATTGATATGAGGAAGGACATCGCCGAAAATGCCCTGTAAAAGGCATAAAAACATGAAACATGACAACAAACTTATAAATACATATATCGCCCTTGCCCTTCCGACGGTGATAGAGCAGTTCCTTTCAACCCTGCTCCAATATGTGGATACGGCAATGGTGGGACATCTGGGGGCAGAAGCAACTGCCTCCATTTCTTTGAGTACCACCTATAACTGGTTCTTCGGGAGCATAATGGGCGGGATAGGAATGGGTTTTTTATCCTATATCGCGAGGGCGATCGGCGAGAAGAACGAGTATAACATCCGTCATGCCCTTGGAATGTCCCTTGTGACTGCCCTTTCCATAGGATTTATACTTACCGCTGTTACGGAAGCGATCGCCCCCTTTATCCCTTTATGGATGGGGGCCGAAGAGGCAATAAGATATACTGGTACCCTTTATTTTCGGATAATCAATACGACCATGGTACTTAGGGCCTGCCTTTTCATCCTGGCCTGCGTGCTCCGGTCGACAGGTGATTCCGGGACCCCCATGAAGATAAACCTATCCGTGAATTTTCTTAACATAGGACTTAATTATCTGTTTATCTACATGCTTTCATACGGAGCCATCGGAGCCGGCATAGCCACAGCAATATCTTACGGCGTCGGCGGTATCGTGATGATGATCGCCTTTGTAAGAAATCCATATGTCTGCATTAAGAGGGAATACTTTAAGCCTGAGAAGCGGGTGCTTAAGGATGCTCTGGCAATAGGGATACCGGCCATGATAACCAGGATGATATCCTGCATGGGCCATATAGTGGCAACAAGCTTTGTTTCGGCGATGGGAACCGTTATATTTGCAGCCCATTCGATCGCGATAACGGCTGAGCAGCTTGTCTATATACCCGGCTACGGTATGCAGGCGGCAACCTCGACCCTTATAGGAAATGCCGTGGGAGAGCAAAACAGGGATAAGGAACGCAGGGTGACAGGGATATCGCTTCAGCTTATAATATGCCTGATGCTTGCGGGTGGTGTCCTTCTGTTCGTCTTTGCAGGCCGGTTGATGAGCATCTTTACAAAGGATGCAGAGGTGATAAGGATCGGAACCTCGCTGCTTAAGATAGTGGCCTTTACCGAGCCCCTGTACGGAGCCTACATAGTAATGGACGGGATCTATGTGGGGCTTGGCAGGACTAAGATACCGATGGTGATCGAGTTTATAGGCCATTGGGGGATAAGGATATTAAGTGCTTATATTTTGATCAACTATTTCGGGGCCGGTATCCGCGAGTACTGGTTCTGCATGATCGCCGATAACATATGCAAGACTATCCTTCTTGCTCTGGGTCTTGTGATAATAGGAAGAAGAAGGAACAGCCGGAAAGGACAGATATATGAAGATATTGAAAAATGAAACATTTGATGAGGAAAGGGCGCTTTACGGCAGTGAGGACACTGAGGTTATATCCTGCAGGTTTGACGGGCCGGCCGACGGGGAGAGCGCGCTTAAGGAGAGCCGGAAAATCACGGTCAGGGACAGCTTCTTTAACTTAAGATACCCCTTCTGGCATGATAAGGACCTTTCGATAAGCGGCTGTGAGATGACCGACAAATGCAGGGCAGCCCTGTGGTATTCTTCGGGCATTAAGATATCGGATTCCGGGCTGCACGGTATAAAGGCTCTCAGGGAATGCTCGGATGTTGTGCTTATAAACTGCGACGTGATCTCGCCGGAATTCGGCTGGTCTGTGCACGGGATCGTGATGAAGGACAGCAGCGCAGAAGGCGAATATTTTATGATGCGCTCGGATAAGCTTGACTTTGAAGGGGTTAAGCTTAAGGGGAAGTACTCGTTTCAGTATATAGAGGACTCGGTATTTAAAAACTGTGACTTTGATACCAAGGATGCCTTCTGGCATGCGAAAAACGTACTCGTTAAGGACAGTGTGGTAAAGGGTGAGTACCTGGCCTGGTACTGCGAGAACGTGACTTTTGAAAACTGCACCATCATCGGTACCCAGCCCCTTTGCTACTGTAAGGGACTTAAGCTTGTCAACTGCAGTATGATCGACTGCGACCTTGCCTTTGAACGGTCTGATGTGGAAGCTTCTGTTATAACTAAGGTTGACAGCATCAAGAATCCGCTCGCGGGGAATATACATACGGCCGGTGTCGGGGAACTGATAATTGATTCGGATGAATTTAAAGGTCGTGTGTTTACCGATCTTCTGTGTTATAATAAAAAAGATGTGACAGAAATACCTGAGTAGGAGGTGGCAAATGAAACAGACAGTGATAAAGAAAATGATCCCGGGACTTATTTGTGCTGCGATGGTTTCCGGGCTTCTTTCCGGCTGTGCGAACATGGATGGAATGAACATCAATATAAGCGATCCCGACAAGCTTGCCGGTATGATAACTGATGAACTTCAGGATGTTGAGGTAACGACAGCTGAAGAGGAGAAAGCAGAGCTTGAATACTGGA
>JBGUQP010000468.1:0-2418 GCA_045131145.1 Lachnospiraceae bacterium
TAACGGATATAGATGAATATCTGGATTTGATCTATTCTGACAGAGGTACCCAGGAGGAACGGATACGCGATCTATGCGTGCGGATCCTTAGAAAAGATGCAGAAAGATCACTTGCGGAAGTTTCAGTTGAAGAACTGAAGAAATCAAAGGCAGGTATCCGAGTTTCGGCATTAATCGAAGCAGGATATAACGATCTTTATAAACTGTCGTATGCAAAGGATTGGGAACTTCTTGCTGTTCAGGGAATCGGTGAAAAGCAGCTGGAAGCGATCAGAAACATAATCGCCGAATTTATAAACCGGCTCTCGGAATATACCGGCCTGCGTATTTCGGATGATGGCACAGACATGAATGCAGACAGAAAAGAACTTATCCATGCCATACATATATTCAGAAAGTGTGAACTTATACGCAGGGATGCTGAGGGAACAAGTGTTGAATATCATGATTTTGTTGAGCTTTTAAGATCCGAACCTATTATACGGGGCAGGCTAAAGTGGCTGTTTTCGGGCAAAAAGGCTAAAGAACACACCATCCTGATGCTGGATGAAATGGTTGCCTTCTGCGATTCGCCGGTGTTCACAAGAGCAAAAGGATTTACTTCCCAGTATTCGCAGATCCTTAATATCCTTCAGGAAACGGCGATCGGTGATTATGAGAGAAACAGTGCAGATTATTATGCGATAATCGAGAAGATCGGAATAAGCGGAACCGAGAAACCGCTTATTTACAGCAGCATATCTGCGGAACTGGCTGCTGAAATTGATGAGCTTCCCCTTAATATGACAGGTTTTAAAGGCACTCTCAGGGCATATCAGGAGTTTGGGACTAAATACATATTACATCAGGAGAGGGCCCTTCTTGGCGATGAGATGGGTCTTGGAAAGACAATACAGGCTATAGCGGCGATGACGCATATAAGGGCAGAGGATGCAGGAAGTCATTTCCTTATCGTCTGTCCGGCAAGCGTATTGATAAACTGGTGCCGGGAGATAAAAAAATTCAGTGATATAGATACATATCTCGTACATGGGACATTTGTCTTAGAATCATTTGAAAAATGGCAGTCTGTGGGTGGAGCGGGAGTAACAAATTTCGAAACGATGGGCAAAATCGTAGATCAGATCGATGAGCATATGCACCTTTCCATGCTTATCATAGATGAGGCACATTATATCAAGAATCCGGATGCTCAGCGTACCAGGAACATAAGACGTCTTGATAACGAATCCGAAAGGATACTTATGATGACCGGTACACCACTTGAGAATAGGGTTGAAGAGATGTGCTCACTGATAGATTTTATCAGGCCGGATATGTCTTCCGAAATAAGAAGTCTTGCACAGATGAGCAGTGTACCGCAGTTTAAGGAGATGATAGCACCGTTTTATCTGAGAAGGACAAGAGATCAAGTCTTGAAAGAACTTCCCGAGATAGAAGAGGAGCAGGAATGGTGCCTGATGAGTGCAAGGGATAGAGAGCTCTATATCTATGACATAACTCAGAATGATTTTGCCGGGATGAGGCGTGTGTCTTTCAGAGATGAAAATCTAAGCGGATCCGTCAAGGCAGGAAGGCTTGTTGAACTGTGTGACCTGGCATGTGATGAAGGCAGGAGGGTAGTCGTTTATTCATTTTTCAGGGAGACTATCGACAGAGTACGGTCCTTGCTTGGAAGCAGGTGCGCAGGAGTTATATGCGGGACAACACCGATAACTGAGAGACAGGCTATAATAGACAGGTTTTCGGAAGATACAGAGGGAAGAGTTCTTGTGTGCCAGGTACAGTCCGGAGGAACCGGACTGAACATTCAGGCAGCAAGTGTTGTGATCTTTTGTGAGCCGCAGATCAAACCGTCCCTCACAAATCAAGCCATATCCCGTGTGTACAGGATGGGACAGGTTCATAATGTGTTAGTATATCATCTTCTGTGTGAAGATACGATAGATGAAGCGATGCTCATACGACTAAGTGAAAAGCAGTCGGAATTTGATACATATGCTGACAAGTCAGTGATGGCAGAAGCAACCGATAATCTGCTTGACCGTGAATGGATAAGGCAATTTATAGATAAAGAACGGGAGAAGTATCTTCCAATGGTGGTATGACGAAAAATGAAGATAGCCATAATATCCGATACTCATTCCCTGCTTCGGGATGAGGTCATGGAAAAGATAAGAGAATGCGATATAATCCTGCATGGTGGTGATATAGCATCGAAAGAAACCGTGGAAGCAATCGAAAAGCTTGGCAGGGCTTATTTTGTGCGAGGAAATGCTGATAAGGACTGGGCAGAGGGTATTCCCTATGAGCAGGAGATTGAGATCTTCAGCTATCGGTTCTACATGGTCCATAAGAAAAGCGATATACGGAAGGATCTGTCGGGTATTGATTTTGTTATATACGGCCATTCCCACA
>JBGUQP010000469.1:0-6828 GCA_045131145.1 Lachnospiraceae bacterium
TTCTGCCGTGTCAAGGTCGAACACAACATGGACGCCATCCTCCATGAACTTGTATACATAAATAAATTCTATGTCGGGATTGCCGGCCCTTATCTTCCCAAGCCGTCCTTCGACCGCCTTGTATTCGGGGGAGGAAGGGTCCATCTTAAGATAGTCATCTATCTTTTCGGGATCCAGACAGCCCGCCGAAAGCCGTGCCGCAGATGTACATGAATGGGTATACTGCCTCATGGCAAAATTGTTATAGAGAATATAGCTTATTACGGTCGTAACGATGGCAACACATACCATGATCACCGATATGATCACTACGATCTTGCTGCGAAGGGACCATGACCTTGTTATATTCTTCCTGGATTCGTAAAGGGCCTCCCTGGAAAGGGGTGCCTGCCGCCAGCCCGTAAGCCGAAGGCCCGGTTTTAACCTGTCCGGTATAAGCCTGATTATCGCGAAGGCAAGGACAACCGTGATCGCCTTGTCAACAAGGTCGATCGTAACATCCGATATCATCTGCGCCCAGAAAACGTTAAGGGTCCCGTTGGCCAGCAGGGCCCTTGCAAAGGGTGCCGATATACCCTCACCCATCCCGTAACCGTAGAGAAGATATGTAAGTATGGAACCCAGCGCCCCACCTATAAAGGCAAAAACAGGAATAGTCAGGAGAGATTTTGTGAACTTATCAAACCAGCCCTTGCTCGCAAAATAAGCTCCCGATGCCGCGATCATTGTGCTCAATACCACGTAATAAGCGTTACCGGGATTGCCCTGCATATTTATGATGTTATTAAGGTATCCGACAAGGATTCCCGGAAGATAGCCCCCAAGCACTGCCGCTGCAAGAGTTCCAACGTTATCAAGATATAAAGGCAGATTGAAATGACTAACCGTCCGCGGAAGGATAAAGTTAATAGCTACAGCTCCCGCATAGAAAAGTATCTGGAAGATCAGATATTTATGACCTGCAAACTCAGTTAATTTATCGTCACGTTCTTTAAACATTCTATCACCCCGATATCGTTATACCCTGTACCTGATTATAACTCATTTGAGTTTGTTTTTAAATAGGTGAAAGAGGGAAGCATCCCCCTGTTTCATGGTCATGAAAGCACAAATATACCCCCGGAATCCCGAGGGTATATTTATGTAGGAATTACACAGTAATTCTATGATTCTTATGTCTTCAGGACTTCTCCCGCAAACGGGTTCTTCCCAATGATCTTCTTAGAAAATCCTTCTTACATCAAGCACGCTTCTGTATCCTGCATTCGATACCTTGATACCGGTCTTGGCCGTACTTGCGTGTACGATCTGGCCTCCGCCGATGTAGATACCTACGTGACCCGAGTAACATACGATATCGCCTGCCTGTGCATTCGCAAGACCGCCTACACTGTAACCCATGCTTCTCTGAGCACCTGACGAGTGAGGCAGGGATACACCGAAGTTCCTGTATACGGACATCGTAAATCCTGAACAGTCGGTACCGCCTGTAAGTGAAGATCCGCCGTAAACATACGGGTTACCCACAAACTGAAGTGCGTAGTTGGCAACCGATGCACCCGGACCGCCGCCTGATGCTGAGTAGCTTCCGCCACCGCCGCCGCCGGACTTGCCGCCCTTGCCGGACTTGCCGCCGCTCTTGCCCTTTGAAGCCGCCCTGTTGGCTGCAGCCAGAGCTGCCTTCCTTGCTGCCTCCTCCTTGCGGATACGGGCTTCCTCTTCTGCCTTGCTCTCGGCCTTGGGGAACTCGGTTGATACTTTAACGTATTCCTTGCTTACCCAGCCGTCACCTTCCTCTATCGAAACCTTACACCAGTTGTCGTTCTCCTCAACAACCGTCAGCCTGTCCTCCATGGGAACAAGACCGAGAACCGGTGCATCAAGGCTTGCACTCTCTCTTACCTTAAGAGTTGTGGTTGAAACAACAGCCACACGCTCACCAACCTTCTTGGCCAGCTCAACAGCCGCGTCACCGCTTACCACGAACTCACTCTTAACATAACCGGTCACACTTCCGGACTTGATCTTATACCAGTCACCGTCCTTATCCAGCCACTCACCGGCGGAATTGTTGTAGAGCTTACCGACAACCTTACCGTCTTCACTGGGGATATCCCTCACGTTAACATAGTAGGAAACCTGTGCAATGACCAGCTTAGAGAAGTCCTCGTCAGAATCAAACTTACCTGCTGCTATGGCAACCTCAATGGTAGGTGCCTGAGAAGCCTTCTTCTCTAAGATCTCATCAACCGATTCAACCTTAACCTTATTTGCGGATACGGAATTGGCCGATACAGAATTGTCTGATACGGAATTATCCGATACGGAATTGGCCGATACCATGTTTGCAGAGATCTGCGCTGCCCTCTCGGCTACCGCGTCTGCTTCAGTCTGGGCTACGAGTTCCTTAGCTTCATCGGTCTCACTTACGGTTATGGTCGCTGCCATACCTACCACCGATTCCACTCCGAAGGTCTCGGCATCACGTACTGCCTTGGATGCGGGTGTTTCGGCCTTAATCGAAATATCTATATTATCACTTGTGCTTGCAGTAAGAGTTACTGCTTTATCCGTTCCGTCGTCATTAGCCTTGTTGTGTATGTACTGCGCCTTCTGCATTGCTGCACTTCTTGCACGTTCGGCCTTGATATCCTTAAGGGATGTACCGTTGCCGGTCACCAGGGCCCCGCCGCTTGCGGGAAGTACATTGGATGCTGTTGCCGCATATGTATCTACTGTCGGAAATCCTGTAATAACCATTGCGGTCACAGATAAAACAGCCGCAAATCTGATTACATTATTCTTCATATATTCTCCTTAATATAATATCTTAATTACAGATTCAAAATGCTTCGCATTTTTACCTATATCCCTTTTGATACAGATTCAAAATGCTTCGCATTTTTCATTGTGGACATTCGTCCACAATATGTATTTACAAAACATTCCTCTTACAAGCCCTTCGGGTTTGACGAGTAATGTTTTATAAATACATAATCTGTCCTCAAAGTTAAACATGTTACAAATTTTTTACATTCGTGTGTGAGGATACCACCATCTTCAACATTTGTCAACTCAAAAACCCGTAACACAATATATGGTATGTGATTTTAAAAATCCCACTTCACTGTCTGTGCGGCTTAGAGGGCAATTGTAAAATTTCTGTTAACATCGTCACGTATGGTCAAAAATGTGACTCTGTTTTATGTATAAAAACGGACTGCACAGAAAACCGGCAATCCGTTTTATACAATAAGCTTTGATATTACAGCAGATACTTCTCGATCGCGTACACGGCATTTGCTCCATCCGCAACTGCGGTAACGACCTGCCTGAGTGATTTGGCCCGAAGGTCACCCGCCACGTAAACGCCGGGTATGTTGGTAGCGCCGTCCTCACCGGCAATGACATAACCCTTGGCATCCATAAGGAGCTCGCCTTCCTTAAGTTCATCCTTATTCTGCTTACCTGTTATATAGGAAGAATTGGGGTCATTGCCGACTGCGATAAATACGCCGTTAACATCTATTTCCTTAACAGACCCGTCCTTAACGTTCTTAACCTTAACCTTCTCAACAGAGCCGGAGCCCTCAATCTCTTCTACAACGCTGTCCCACACGGGTTCAACGTTCTCACATGCAAAGAGGGCCGTCTGCAGGGTCTTGGTAGCCCTCAGCTCGTTTCTTCTATGTATTATATAGACCTTGGCGCATCCCCTTGCCAAAAAGATCGCATCCTCAACAGCCACGTCGCCGCCGCCAACTACCGCAACAGTCTTCTTCCTGAAAAAGGCTCCGTCGCAGGTTGCACAATAAGACACTCCCATGCCTGCAAGCTCTTCCTCACCCTTGACCTTAAGTTTTCCGGGCGAATTACCTGTAGCAAGAATAAGGGCTCTTGCTTCATAGTCACCCTTGTCCGTCTTAACCTTCTTAACATCTCCGGCAAGTTCAAGGCCTGTAATATCGGCAGTGACCCTCTCGGTTCCGTAATTATCAACATGCTCTGACATCTTGGTCGCAAGATCCATGCCCGACAGGCCCGGCAGTCCCGGATAGTTGTCAATCTCGTAAGTATTGATTATCTGGCCGCCGCTTATGTAATTCTTCTCAATAAGAAGCACATCCAGCTCAGCCCTTTTTGCGTAGATCGCAGCGGTAAGTCCCGCCGGTCCCGCGCCTACGATTATCAGATCATAAACTTTACCCATATCTTCTCCTCCATAAAAGGTCGCCTTGACCCAACTTTCAATGTTAGCTATATTATATTATATGAAAAATAAACACGCAATCGTAACAGGTGCATCCCGGGGCATCGGCCGTGCCATTGCTGCAGAACTGGCAGGGCATGGTTATGACCTTACGGTAACCTGTATTAACAATGAAGACAAACTTAATGAACTGGCCGCCGGGATCAGGGCTCAGTACAGGGTTGCCTGCAATACATTTGCCGGCGACTTATCGGACCCTTTGGAAGTCAGCCGCCTCTTTGAGGGCATCGAAGAACTGGATGTCCTTATTAATAATGCCGGTATTTCCCACGTAGGCCTCCTTCAGGATATGTCAGTGGATGAATGGAACCGGATCATAGGAACCAACTTAAGTTCTGCCTTCTACTGTTCAAGACTTGCCATACCTCTTATGCTCAAAAAGAAGGATGGCTGTATAATAAACATATCCTCGGTCTGGGGTGAACACGGTGCCTCTATGGAGGTAGCATATTCCGCATCCAAGGGCGGCCTTAACGCATTCACCAGGGCTCTTGCCAGGGAGCTTGCCCCCAGCAACATCCGGGTTAATGCCGTAGCCTGCGGTATGATCGACACTGATATGAACAGGATATTTAATGAAGAAGAGATTTCTTCAATTACAAATGAAATTCCGGCCGGCCGCATGGGCCGGCCGGAAGAAGTCGCAGATCTTGTATGTGGTCTATGCCATGGCAATACCTATCTTACCGGGCAGGTCATCACTCTTGACGGGGGATGGATGTAGCGGTTGTCCGGTCCCCCTTATGATCTATCTGCACCAGGATGATGGCCACAAACATGATAATGCATCCTGCCCCTTCACGTACACTCATCCTTTCGCCAAGCATAAGTACTCCCCCGAGAACAGCGAATACGGCTTCTAAGCTCATTATGAGCGAAGCCGGTGCCGGATCGGCGAATTTCTGTCCAACGATCTGAAGTGTATAACCCATTCCTCCCGAAACAAAACCACAGTATAATATCGGCAGGATCGCTGTCATTATCTGTGAGACCGACGGCTCTTCAAATATGAAGGCCAGGATCAGAGAGATCACCGAGGCAGTTATAAACTGAATGGCCGACATACTTATCGGCTCAGCCTTTTGTACGAAATAATCACAGCAGAGGATATGACCGCTGTAGAGCAGAGCACACACCAGCATGAGTGCATCACCCTTGGTCAGGTACAGTGCCTCATTCACACACAGAAAATACATTCCCACTATACCCAGCGCAACCGCCAGCCATACCGTCCACGAATGTATCATCTTAAACAATACAAACCCGACGATCGGAACAAAGAGCATATACATTGCAGTGATAAATCCGGCCTTACCGGCACTCGTATATACGATCCCTATCTGTTGAAATAGGGTGGCCGAAACCAGGAATACACCACAACATAAGCCACCCTTTAAAGTGCTTATCCTGCGTTCTTTACGGTCCGAATAAAAAGGACCCGAACGGATCCTTTCCTTTCTGTTTCCGATTATGTTTACTATTATTGCCGCTATTCCGATAAATACAGCTGATATTATCTCCCTTGAAGCGGTAAAAGTCACGGGCCCGATATCCTCCATGCCCAGCCGCTGCCAGGCAAAACCCATGCCCCATATGGCTGCAGTGAACATGAGGATCACGTTCCCAAGCAATTTCCTGTTTTTCATATTTCAACTTCCTTATGAAGGTTCCCGGCTTTCATGATCTGCTTTACACTGCCGGCTAGATCATTCCGGCTATTTTATACTTCTGTATAATGAGCCCGCAGACAGTCAGATACATCTTAAGTTCTTCCTTCTCATCCTCTGTGAAGGGATTCCCGGAGGCGTATGCATAAACAGCGATCGACGGGATCATCTCCGACTCAAGTATACACTTGACCGGCTCGCCGACAGGATCCTTATCCTCACTGCCGTAAAGAGTTATCACCTTCCGATCGGGATCGTCATATCCCAAAAACTCAACTTCTATCCCGCTCAGATGATAGATGTAGGCAACCCCGGTCAGGGAATCCTCCAGCCTGTTCAAGTCACCGTCACCCTCGGATACTTCCCTTAAAAACTGCAGATACAGATCCTGATTATCCTTTGTCATATTACAGAAACCTCCCGTATTTTTTCTATATATGATTATACCACCAAAACAATTATATCGCAGTATATTTACGGAAGTCTCCGGGAGGTAAGATCACATCTGCGCTGTAATAGGTCTTCTCTTCAAAATCCTCACAAACGGTCACGGGCACTGCCTCTATCAGCTGACCCGAAACCGTGTCCTTAAACCCGGCTGTCTTCTTTAAGCTGTTAAGCCTTACATGAGCGGGGCGCACATCACCCTTAACATACCGGTAGAGGATCATGCTGCCGTCATCATAGGTAAACATTGAGAAGTTACTGCCGGATGCATACAGCGAAGGATTCAGGGCCCGCTTGAACACATCGGCCGCCGCACGGGGCATCCTGTATAGATCGGCATAGTTATCGGGAACAGCCATTATATAGAGCCTTCCCTTTCCGTAAGCACTCCGCAGGAATAACGATGCATGGTAATCCCCGTCACCTCCGTTAAGCAGCGACCAG
>JBGUQP010000470.1:0-5919 GCA_045131145.1 Lachnospiraceae bacterium
GCATCCTGGGGCTTGCCTTCCTTACCTTCAATGGTTATGACTCCGCGGTTCTCGATAACACCGCCCGAATTAACGGTCATAACACCGTTTGTCAGATCCTTTACATTTATCTCTCCCACGGAAACAGAAGATGCATCATATTCAACCTCAAGCTGTGAAGTCTCGGCTATGATAAGACGGCCCCCGTTCTTAACCTCCATTCTGGCATTATTGCCGACCGCCAGCTCGGCACCTGTTGTATTTGAAGTATCTTCTACCTTAAGGGTGGCGCCGTCAACGGTTATGGCAGCCGCAGTCTTGTCCGCATGGTTGGCAAGCTGTATATCGAAGGAGTTGACATCGAGCACTACCTTCCTTGACTTGCCCTTTATTTCCATGGGATACAGAAGGGGTGATTCACAGATAAGCTTAAGGGCATGGTTATCGTATTTCTGATATTCCATGGCCCTTTTAAGCGACCAGTATTCGGCCTTGCCGGATTCGGTTTTGGAATCGACCGTATTCTCGATCATCGTGTCGATCTCGATATCCGAACCCATAACGGTATACTTGGATATATTGGCACCTGCTTCTGCCGCCTTCTTCTCATCATAGAATTTATCAAGCAGGATCGTCATGTCGGTTATGCCCGCCTGCTTCATTTCCGGTGTGATCGTTACAGGCTTGCCGTCTGAAGTATTGACAGCCGCTCCAAGGCTTGAATTCCAGGTTACATCCGGGTTATAGTCCCCGGTTTTATCTATATAGAAGCTGAGTCCGAAGTCCGCAAGGGGAGCCTGGGGATCGGATTCAACTCCCGTGTCCGCACCCTGGACAAGGGTTCCCGATGACATAAGTATTACATCAACATATGATCCCGTCCTGAAATAACCATCCTTGTCCTTCCTTATAAGCTGATTCCCGGATACCTGATTGGAGGATATCCCGAATGAGGCTGTCTTGCTTCCGCCCGCATCGGAGAAAGATGTCATGCCATCCTCCTGCTCCATTCCTATCTTCACCATCAGGGCCTTGTTATGGTCATGCTTAACATGAAGGAAGCTGCCCTCCGGGGCATCCTTTATGATATCGCTGACATCAACCCTTATTATGTAATAGGTTCCGTCATAGCCCGACAGCTTCGTATGGATCGTACCGTCGGGACCCGCTTCATCCATCTTCTCGTAACGGAAATAAGAGTATGGAGCATACAGCTTCGCATCCGCAGAAACAGGTGTAAAGTCAACAGGACCGGTCTTTTTCTCATAAGGCACCGCGGCGCCTGTGATTATCGCAGGTGACTCAGTGGTGGGTTTATTTACGATATTCTGACTAGCCACACTCGGAATTCCGATCGTAACTCCGTTACCCGATGCGGAAGGTTTTACAACATATACGCCGGGATATCTCCCACCCTCTGGATCAAGCAGGGCTGCATTAAAATCGTAAGTATGTGCATACTCGGCATCTGCCCTGATCTCATCCGAAGCTTCCTCTGTAAGTAAAGGGGCCTCCGGAGCGGCTTCCGTAAGTACCGTCTCTTCCGTAAGATCTTCTTCTGTCAGCTCATCCGCAGGCAATACACTGTCTTCATCCTCAGTAAGAACATCCGCGCCTTCATCTTCGGATATTAGCCCGCCTTCACCTGATCCATCAGGCTGAAGGGCATCCTCTTCAGGAGCATCGGCCTCCTCCGATACCTGCACTTCTTCTCCCTGCAGCATAAGCTCGTCCGTATAGGCAGCGGCGGGCACAGTCTGTGAAAAGATCAGAGCATAGGTTAAAACGATCGCTGTGTAATGTCTTAGTTTTCTCATGTTGACCTCCCGTCTTTAACTAATTCTTTTCCCATCCTGACGCTATCTTTTTATCAAGCTCATCAAAAGTCTTTATCCCGCCGAGTGCGTCTACATCTTCAACACAGCAGGCTCCCGTAGCCGCTGCATACCTTATGCACTCGGACAGGTCATGTCCGTTAAGCATCGAGGCAAGAAAAGCAGCAACACAGGTATCCCCTGCTCCGGTACCGGATATTACCCTTCCGGGTCTGTAGCTTGTTTCAAATCCACTCTTATCTGCGAAGCCTTCGGGATCGTTAAGGAGCCTAGCGCTTATTTTCTCTATCTCCTTAATTCCCGCAGTCCTGTAGTACAATCCGGGTGCACCGCATTTTATAAGGACTATCCTCGCGCCCATGTCAAGGCACTTTGCGGCAAGGGGTTCTATATCTTTATTAATGTCCATTAAACGGGTCAGATCTTTGTCGGGATTGTCCCGTCTTATCCTTTCGTATTTCTCCCTGTCAAGCATATACATGAGTTCTTCTATGCTTGGCACGAATATATCCACATAGGGCAGGGTATTGTTAAGTATCCGTTTCCAGTCGGCCCTTCCCGCTTCCGTATCGGGATCAACGGCCGCCATGTCAAGACTGGTTGCCGCACCGGCTTCTCTAACGGATTTCATTATCTTAACAAGCTCCGCACCGTCATTCTCATAGATCTTTTTCATAAGGGGCGGATATCCGAAGTGGAAGAGCGCCGCTTCCCTGATCTTCTCCATCGGCAGATCGTCCGCACAGAAAGTATCGTTGGCACCCGGGTCATGAAGGAATATACGGTCTATACCGGGAATTGCCAGGACCACGGAATAGGAGGTCGAATCACCCGGGCTTACTATAAGACCGTCGGAAGCTCCGTATTCATCCGTTATGCTGCGGATCAGCTTCCCGAAATCATCATCACCTATCTTGCCCGCAAGCGTAACATCGGCTCCGAGAAGCTTCATGGCAAGCCCCGTGTTAGCAACAGCCCCTCCCGTATGTATATCGGCTTCCCTTACATTTATAAGACGTCCGGGCATAAGCACATCCTGTATCTTATCGGAAGCCTGGGCAGGGATACCCGGCGTAATATCAATGCATATATGACCGGCAACAACCGCCTTTTTTCTCTTGTATGACTCAGGCATTCAACACTTCCCTTTCATGATACCACAGAACCGTCCCCGGCACATATGATCATTTAAGATAATTCTCAAGCATTTTCTTTCCTTCGGGTGTCATTATCGACTCGGGATGGAACTGGACACCGTAAATAGGATATTCATTATGCATAACAGCCATTATTTCACCGTCATCGGTACGGGCCGTGACCTTAAGCTCCTTTGGCATGGTATTATCGTCCGCCGCAAGTGAATGGTATCTGGCCACCATGGTCTCCCCGGGGCATCCCTTAAAGAGGAGGCAGTCATTGTCAAGCCTTACAAGGGACTGTTTGCCGTGCATGAGCCTCTTTGCATGTATTATTTTTGCACCGAATGCCGCACATATGGCCTGATGGCCCAGGCAGACACCAAGGATGGGAATTGATTTTCCAAGCTCCTTTACCACATCGATTATCACTCCGGCATCCTCAGGCCTTCCGGGACCCGGTGAAAGGATGATGCGGTCCGGTTTAAGGTCCCTTATCTCATCCACGCTCAATTCATCGTTCCTGATGACTTTGATATCACCCGTTATTTCACCTATATACTGATAAAGGTTGTATGAGAAGCTGTCGTAGTTATCAATAAGCAGTATCATATCTGTTCTCCCCTTCCCGCAAGCTCAAGCGCGTGAAGCGAAGCCCTTGCCTTATTCATGCATTCTTCGTATTCATTTTCCGGGACCGAATCGGCTACAATTCCCGCTCCGCTCCTTACGAATACCTTTCCGTCCTTTTTATATACCAGCCTTATGGCTATGCAGGTATCCATGTTTCCCGTAAGATCTATATATCCTATAGCTCCGCCGTAGATCCCGCGCTTGTTTCCCTCAAGTTCGCCTATAAGCCTGCTCGCCCGTATCTTGGGAGCTCCCGAGAGGGTTCCCGCAGGCAGTACCGCTTCTATGGCATCGAGAGCATCCTTATCCTCACGGATAAGGCCCCTTACCGTCGAACCTATATGCATTACATGTGAGAATCGCTCGATACACCTTAACTTCTCCACTTCAACCGTTCCGAACCTGCTGATCCTTCCAAGGTCATTCCTTCCAAGATCGACAAGCATGTTGTGTTCGGCAAGCTCCTTCTCATCCGCGAGAAGTTCCTTTTCAAGCATCAGGTCTTCTTCCGTGTTCGCTCCCCTTTTTCTGGTTCCCGCCAGGGGGAAGGTGTGCAAAACACCGTCCTGAAGCTTTACAAGGGTCTCGGGAGAGGCGCCGGCAACCTCCACATCCGTCCCCGAAAAATAGAACATATAGGGAGACGGATTTATCGTCCTTAACAACCGGTAGGTATTTAACAGGCTTCCCTCAAAGGGGGCGCTCAGCCTGTTGGAGAGGACTATCTGGAAGATATCCCCTTCTCTTATGTATTCCTTGCCCTTTTCCACCATAGAGCAGAACCTGTCTTTATCAAAAAGGGGTGTTATATCGCCCATAAGGGCTCCGCCCCGGTCGATCTCCTTCTCACCCTCCTTAAGCAGGGCAGCAAGCATCCTGAGTTCCGTCAGGGCATCTTTGTAATTGTTCCCGACATCATCGGCATCGATATTGACTATAAGGACTATCTTCTGCCTCATGTTGTCGAAAGCTATCACCTTATCAAACAGCATGAGATCGAGATCCATAAAGTCGTCTTCATCATCTAGCTTACATTTGACCGTAGGCTCGCTGTATGTAAGATATTCAAAGGAGAAATATCCTACAAGGCCCCCTGTGAACGGCGGCAGCTGCTCTATACGCGGGCTCCGGTTATCGGACAGGATCTCCCTTATGACTTCGGCGGGATGCTCCGTAACGATCTCCCTGTCTCCCACTTTCATCCTGCCGTCTTTACAGGTTATGAGCAGCTTGGGATCGTAACCTAAGAAGGTATATCTGCCCCAGGTATCATCTGCCCTTGCCGACTCCAGCATATAGACATGCTCGGATGCCCTCTTCAGTATCCTCAGCGCCTCAATGGGGGTGATAAAGTCAGCAAGTATCTCGCAGCTTACCGGAATAACACTGTACTCACCGCCGGCCGCTATCCTCTTGATCTCACTCAGTTCCGGTATCGTGTTCATGTTCTGTTTCCTTTCTTATGCCTCTGCCTGTTCCTGTTGCTGTATTGCATAACGGACGGTTGCCATCGCATCCTTCGCGTAGTAATCCGCACCGATACTGTCTGCATATTCCTGTGTGAGAACAGCTCCTCCGACAATGACCTTAGCCCAGGGAGCCTCCTTCCTTAACAGCTTTATCGTCTCTTCCATGGCCGGTACCGTTGTCGTCATAAGGGCACTCAGTCCCACAAATGGCGCATGCTGTTTAACCGCCATCTCGACGACTCCCTCCGCAGGCACGTCCTTACCCAGATCGTATACATCAAATCCGTAGTTCTCAAGGATCAGCTTCACTATATTCTTGCCTATGTCATGGATATCCCCGTGAACCGTAGCGATAACAAACTTACCGCGGCTTACCGCTCCGGCAGGATTGTCGGCCATTTTAAGCTTGATCTGATCGAAGGCACACTGGCTTGCTTCGGCGCTCATAAGAAGCTGCGGCAGATACATGGTCTTCTTCTCAAAGCCTATACCTACTATATCAAGCGCCGGTATGATCTGAGTCGTAACTATCTCAAGGGGGTCTTCGCTCTTAAGCCTCTCTATCGTAAGGGCAGCGGCCTGTTCCTTAAGACCCTTGACTATCGCCCTCTGTAAGTCGGATTTAAATTCCGCATCGCCTGCTCCCGGGGCTTTCGCTGCTGCCTGTTCCACGACAGGGGCGGCGGCAGAAATATACTTATCTATGTTCTCTATATAGTCGGTACAGTTATCATCGATCCCGTGAAGGGCCCTAAAGGAATAATAGCTCTTCATCATCTCCGCGGAATTGGGATTCATGATGGCTGCCGACAGGCCGTTCTCCATAGCGATCGTAAAGAAAGCGGCTGTTATTATCTCACGGTTCGG
>JBGUQP010000471.1:0-4062 GCA_045131145.1 Lachnospiraceae bacterium
ACCGAATCAGAGACTACGCCGTTATTATAATCCTCATCAAGGAAAGCCCGGTACGGATCCCAGCCTGTGATAACAAGTACTGCCTTATGTCCGGGCTCAAAGGTATAGGATGTCGGCTGGAGATAGATCGTATAATCATAGTATTCACCCGCCTTCATCTTCTCCTCGTGTTTTACATAATCCTTTCCGTTGTATCCGCCGCCGTAGTTGGCGAGATCGGTATGACCGAATGTAATGAGCTTGGCGGTTGTATTGCTCTTAACAAATTCCTTGACCTTTGTTCTTGGCAGGCCTCCTCCCGTTTCTATGGCACCTATCGTTTTAGTCGGAAGTGTGTCATGAAGCCTTTCCTTGGTCATATATGCCTTGAATTCGGTTTCTTCGTCTATCGTGTCCATGAGCAGGGCAGAAACCACCATGCCGTCTCCGCCGGCATCTCTCGTAGACATCTTAAGATGTACTTCCGGAACACCATAAAATGTATAGTTATCCGGGAGTTCAAAGGCATAGGTGGCTTTAGCGCTATCCGGCAGGGACAGATAATAGTTATCCCTTAAAAGCGGTCTGCCAAAATCATCGGTGGCTCCGTCGTATTTCGTACAGTATGCCGCGATAGCAGTAGTGTCAACATGCGTAACATCATCCGGATTGATTTCCTTATCGTATTCAAAGGACTCATATTCAAATTCAGCCCAGGTATCATAAGTCCTGAAGGATCCGTCTAGGTTGCTCTCAACGCTTACCGTCGGCATGTCTTCGATACCGTTATCCACTTCATAGAGATAGTGCGACAGCCATTTGTTCATGATCTCCTGCCACAGCTCACCGTTTACAACGATCCCGTTAAGGAAATTATGTCCGTCCTGATGAAGTACCAGCTTGAAATTCCGGCCTGCTTTTTTAAATGCACGTGCCATAAGGTCAGACTGCTTGGTGGTAACATTGAAATCGTTCATACCGTGTACGATAAGTGCCGAGCAGTCGATCTTATCCGAATCGAGCGAATAGTCGCTCATTTCCCATATTTTGTCGTAATTACCGTTTGTAGCATCCTGATCCTGCGACAGCTGCCAGAGGAATGAGGCATAGTCATCATCAATGACCGTCCAGTCATCGTCTACAAAAGCTGCCCCACTGTTAAAGGAAGCAAGACTGTCTGCGTATGCAGCCGAAAGATATAAAGGAGCTCCCTGGGAATTGGTATAATCATACCATGAAGCTATACCCGCGAAAGGTATTATGGTTTTAAGTCCTTTAACGCCGGTAGTTGCAACCTCGAAAGGAAGAGTACCTCCGTATGAACATCCCGTCATGGCAACGTTTCCGTTTGACCAGTCAGCTTCTATCTCGATGTCATTATATGGGTCGGTATAAGCAACGCGATCCCCTGCAAGCCATTCCACAACGCATTTATGGGCGTCCCGTTCAAGATCAAAGCCGCACAGTTCAAAACCTTCGGAACCGTATGTGCCGATCCCTCCGGCTTCAACCACGGCAAAGCCCCTTACAAGATAATAATCATAAACCTGTGCGTAGCCGTATCCGGTGGCATTAGAATAAGGTACTTTATAATTCCAGCATTCAGGATCCGCTTCAGCGGCTGCCTCAAGTGTGGTCATGCTGCCCTTCGGTGTCCGCTTTTCTCCCGGTTCATACAGTTTATCGTAATCAAACGGGACCGGGTTCATGAGGTGTGAGCTGTCCATCCCCGCTTCATCAACAGTACCTGCTCCGTAAGGAGTAGGGTCGTAGATGGTCGCTGCCTTGAAGCCGCCCTCTGCTGCGGCACGGGGTATCTGCACGAGTGCTTCAACAAGATCGGCCTTCCCGTCGGAATCTGTATCATGATCTGTCTCGACATAAACACAGAACCGTAATATATCATTGCCCTCATTGGTGTAGTTATCGGCTCTCAGATTGGTATATTCAAGTATGGGCTGAGCCATTCCGTCCTTAAATGTCAATTCTTTTACCGGTGCCTCATCCTCAACCGGCGTTTCATCCTCAACCGGTGTTTCATCCTCAACCGGCGCTTCTTCTTCAACCGGCGATCCTGCCGATGTATCCTGTGATGTGACTGCCACGGAAGTGTCTGATAAAGGCGATGTTGCCGATGGATCAAGATCATCGCAGCCCGAAAGCATTGCCATGGAAAGTCCTGCACTTAAGATCGTTAAGAGACATTGTTTTGATAGCTTGTTCATATCATTTCCTGCCTTTCCGTCAGATTGGTTTAAAGAATGTGTGCAAAATATAGGGAATATTATTTTACCATTTGAGCCTATGTTTTTCAATGTGGAGCGGGAGCCGTTGGGCTTTTGGTATCACATTAAAGACCGTGACCATCCAGGCAGCAGGCCTTACGAGCATCGGTGCGGGTGCTTTTGAGGGAATAAACGATAAGGCAATAATAAAACTGTCTGTCAACAAGAAGCTCAAGGATAACCTAATGAAGCTTCTTACAAGGGATCAGGGTATCTACAATTACATTAAAGTGAAATAGAATTAAATTATTATCTGTGTAAAACAGGCCTGAATCAGTGCGATTTTAGCCTGTTTTCTTTACCTGTGATAGTTTATAATTAGTTGGAGGAATAAATGATGAAGAGATTGATAGTATATTACTCATTGGAAGGAAATACGCAGTATATAGCCGAATCCATGGCAGAGAAGCTTTCGGCTGACATCCTGAAGCTTGAACCCGTGAAGGCATATACAGACAAGGGATTTGCCAAGTTCATCTGGGGAGGGAAGAGTGCGGTCATGGCTGAGAAGCCAAAGCTTAAGCCGTACGATGTCGATCTTTCGCAATATGATGAAGTGATCATAGGTTTTCCGATATGGGCAAGCACAATAACGCCGCCCATCAGGACCTTTGTATGCGATAACCTGGAAGAGCTTAAGGCTAAGAAAATAGCAGTCTACGCATGCCAGTCCGGCAACGGTGCTGAAAAAGCATTTGCAAAGCTTAAGGATCTTCTGGGAATAGAGGAATATGCCGCAACTGCAATATTTATCGATCCCAAAGCAAAGCCTTCGGATGATAATGACAGGAAGCTTGATGATTTCTGCGGGAAAATATAAATGATCACCCGGGAATAAGCAGGCGGATATCGGGATCGGCCCAGTTCATTGAGGTCTGTACCCCGCTCATACAGGCGATCGAAGCCATTCCATGGACAAGAGCCCATGTCTTGATAAGCCCGATCTCCTGCTCTTCGTCGGTCTGCCTGATCCCTGCTTCTTTAAGGTATTTTAAGAAAAGGTCCTTAAGAAGAAGAAATGGTGGGTAGTCATCTTCGTATTCTTTATCCATCTGCAGATGAGCGCAGATATTCAGTTTGCCGAACAAAAAAGTGTAATAATCCGGATTCTGACTGAAAAAAGAAATATACGCTTTCCCCATAAGGATGATCGATTCTTCGGTATTCCGTCCCCTGTTCACGGCGGCCTTGAGTTCATCGGTGATCCTGTCCGTTACGTTTTTCTTCATCGCTTCAAGAAGTTCATCTTTGTTTTTAAAGTGAGCATAGGGTGCAGCGTGTGAAACATCACATGCCGCAGCAACCTTACGGAGAGACAGGTTGTCTTCTCCTTTTTCATTAATGATCCTTATCCCGGCATCGATAAGAGCCTGTCTCAGATTTCCATGATGGTAGTTATCGGCCATTTTCAGTCATCTCCCTGATATTTTTCATTATTTCCATGCTGTCCCCGGCATTTTCCCACAGGGGACTGTGTGCACTGTCCTTTATTTTGTAGAAACCCTTGGCAGGTGCATCAAGTCCTTCGCAGTATTCCTCTACCAGTTCCCACGGGCAGTTGTAATCATATTCACCGCTTATGAAATAGGCGGGCACTTCCAATCGTGTTATGGTATTTCTGTAATCAAAATTATTAAGTTCCTTAGAAAGTGGTGTAGTGCGGTACATCTTCATGGCAGGTATATAGCCAACCTTCTCAGGAACAGTATAACATCTGCAGATAATGATGGGCCAGGCTATTCCCGCAAATTCGCTTTTGTTTAGGATCGTTCCGCCACCGGCATCATGAAGAAGATAG
>JBGUQP010000472.1:0-5063 GCA_045131145.1 Lachnospiraceae bacterium
GTGATTAATTATACTAAGGCAGACGGATCAACAGCTGATTATATTACCTATCGTCCTGAAGGTTCCAAGTTCAATGCGGCTGATGCCATAGCTGAGGTTTCAGCAGCTTCAGATGGTAAGGTCACTCAGGTAGACGGCAATACTGATACAACGATCACGGTCTCATCATCAGCTGCACAGAATAAGCATACTGCCGTACTTGGAGCAAGCAGAGCAAACGCAGCTGCCGGTGGCGGTGCCAATGCCAATGCATCGGCGAGGGCAGATGATTCCGGACTTGATAAGGTTCCCAAGACTGGCCAGGATAATACATTTGTTTTCGTGATGGTTGCTATTGTCGTATGTGCAGTAGGCGGCGGATTGTATGTATACAATAAGAAGGTTAAAAAGGCATAATATAAGCTGAATATCTTTTTAAAGGTGGAGTGAGCACGGCTTGCTCCATCTTTTCTTTTTGTTAAAATACTGGCAGAGTGTTAGTTGATCACTGAATTGAGTCAGGGACACTCAAAGTGCTTGACAAAAGGCATATCACAGTCTATGATTTGAAAGTCGGGTGATTTTGGGCCCGTATGACGAAGGATGATAATAATAGTTTATAAGGAGAGGAATTATGTTAGAGAAGTTAACCGAAATGATCAGGGAGCAGTTGAACACGGACGCAGCCATAAATGAGGATACATCCTTCAAGGATGATCTTGGTGCTGATTCACTGGATCTGTTCGAACTCATCATGGGAATGGAAGAGGAGTTCGGGGTTGAAATACCTACGGATGATCTTGAGAACATCCAGACGGTTGGAGATGTTATTAAATACCTCAAAGAGCATGGAGCTAACGAGGATTAATCATTTATATTTTATGAAGTCAGACATTATGCTCTCACCACTTAGTGGTGGGAGCTTAATTCGGTAAAGGAATAATATGAAAACTGAGATAACAGAATTACTGGGAATAGAATATCCGATTTTACAGGGTGGAATGGCATGGGTTGCCACCCATGAGCTTGCTAGTGCGGTTTCAAATGCAGGCGGCCTTGGCATAATAGGTGCAGGCGGAGCTCCGGCCGTCTGGGTACGTGATCAGATACGTGCCTGCAAGGAGGAGACAGACAAGCCGTTTGGTGTTAATCTGATGCTCATGAATCCCGAAGCGGATGAGATAGCAAAGGTTATTGCCGAGGAGAAGGTTAAAGTTGTAACAACAGGTGCAGGTAATCCCGGCAAGTACATAAGCATGTGGAAGGAAGCCGGCACGGTTATCATTCCCGTGGTTGCTTCTGTGGCACTGGCTAAGCTTATGGAGAGGGGTGGAGCATCAGCTGTCATTGCTGAGGGTACAGAGTCAGGCGGACATATTGGTTCTGCTACGACCATGACCCTGGTTCCTCAGGTTGTTGATGCGGTATCTATCCCTGTTATTGCTGCAGGCGGTATTGCTGACGGACGCGGTATGGCAGCAGCATTTATGCTTGGTGCCAAGGCAGTACAGATGGGTACAAGATTTGTTGCGGCTACCGAGTCAATCGCCCACCAGAATTACAAGGACAGGATAGTTAAGGCCAAGGATATAGATTCAGAGGTTACGGGACTTTCATTTGGACATCCGGTACGTGTTCTCCGCAACCAGATGACCAAGGAATATCTCCGCATGGAGAAGGAAGGCGTACCCTTCGAAGAAGTGGAGAAGCTGACACTTGGATCCTTAAAGGCAGCAGTCGTTGACGGTGATACCAAGAACGGTTCGATGATGGCCGGCCAGATCGCAGGTCTTATCTCGCGTAATGATATGTCCTGTAAAGAAATAATTGATGAGATTATTGGTGATGCAAGCAAACTGCTGAAATTGTGAAACGAGGGGACGGTTCCCCGGTTCATAAAGAGTATATAAGAAAAAATGAAACGGGGAACCGTCCCCTCGTTTCATATTAGGAGCACAAATGAGCAAGATTATGTTTATGTTCCCCGGCCAGGGAGCGCAATTCATCGGCATGGGCAAGGCCATGTATGACAAATACGAGAAAACCCGTGAGATATTCGATATAGCAGGCAAGGCAACAGGCCTTGATATAGCAGGTCTGTGTTTCGAAGAGAATGACAAGCTGAATATTACCGAGTACACCCAGATTGCAATGCTTACCGTCGAGGCGGCAATTTATGCCGTAATGGAGGAGCAGGGCCTTAAGTGTGACTTTACCGCCGGGTTATCCCTGGGTGAGTACGGTGCCCTTATCGCGGCGGGAGTATTAAGCTGCGAGGATGCCTTCAAGGTTGTAAGGCAGAGGGGTATCTTCATGCAGGAAGCAGTTCCTACGGGCGGAGCCATGGCAGCAGTCCTTGGGATGGATGCCGAAGCTATCGAGAAGGTGTGCGAATCTGTTTCGGCTGATGGCGGATATGTAAGTATAGCAAACTATAATTGTCCGGGCCAGATCGTGATCACCGGCGAGGAGGCAGCTGTTACAAAAGCATCGGAAGCTCTTAAGGAAGCAGGTGCCAAGAGGGTGGTCCCTCTTAACGTAAGCGGTCCCTTCCATTCGAAGATGCTTATTCCTGCAGGTGAGAAGCTGGGCAAGGTAATAGATGAGACGACAATCAATGAAGTCAAGATTCCTTATGTGTCTAATGTAACCGCAGAACTAGTGACTGATTCGGTCAATGTCAAAGATCTCCTGGTTAAACAGATATCTTCATCAGTACGTTGGCAGCAGACCATAGAGCTTATGATTAAAGAAGGTGTAGATACCTTCGTCGAAATAGGACCCGGCAAGACCCTTAACGGATTCATGAGGAAGATTACCAGGGACGAGAACATAAAGTCATATCATATAGAAACACCCGAGGAGTTGGAAGCATATGTTAACAGATAAGATCGCTCTCGTTACGGGAGCTTCAAGAGGAATAGGTGCAGCAGTGGCTAAGAAGCTTGCCGATAACGGTGCCTATGTATATGTGAATTATAACGGATCGGCTGCACGTGCCGAGGAGGTCGTAAATGAGATCGTATCTGCAGGAGGTCGGGCTGAAGCCATACAGTGCGATGTGGCTGATTTTGACAAATGCAAGGAAATGATCGATAAGATAATCGCAGATAAAGGCAGGATCGATATCCTTGTAAATAATGCGGGTATCACCAGGGATGATCTTCTTATGAAGATGAGCGAGGATGAGTTCGATGCTGTAGTAAGCACAAACTTAAAGGGATGCTTCAATACCATAAGGCATGCATCCAGATATCTGCTTAAACAGAGGGCTGGTAAGATCATAAATATGTCTTCTGTTTCGGGAGTCGCAGGGAATGTGGGTCAGGCCAATTATTCGGCAGCCAAGGCAGGTGTTATAGGCCTTACCAAGAGTGTTGCTAAGGAACTGTCAAGCAGGGGCATAAACTGCAATGCTATAGCCCCGGGCTTTATTGAGACCGAGATGACAGCTGCAATGACAGATAAGGCGAAGGAAGCGACCATAGCAGCCATTCCCCTTGGAAGGACGGGACAGCCTGAAGACATAGCTAAGGCAGTGCTCTTCCTTGCATCGGATATGTCGGATTACGTCACAGGACAGGTTATCAATGTTGATGGCGGTATGGTCATCTGAGTGATATAAGGTCACAAAGACAGCTGACGTTATGCTTGCATATAAGACAGCTGGATTTAGTGACCTGAACAGACATGAACAAGTAGCAATTTCTAAGGGAACCGAAGAAATTAGCGGATTGTGAATGGATCTAAACTTGCGGGAAGAACGTAGCGACGGAGCAAGCTGTATCGGAATAATAGTGGGAGGAAAATGATGAGTAAAAAACGTGTAGTAGTGACCGGGATGGGAGCGATCACCCCTATCGGAAATAACGTAAACGATTTTTGGACAGGTATCAAGGCAGGTAAGATCGGCTTCGGTCCCATCACCAAATTTGATACGACGGATTATAAATGCCATATAGCAGCCGAAGTTAAGGACTTTGATCCCAAGGAATATATGGATTTTAAACAGGCCAAGAGGATGGAGGAATTCTCACAGTATGCGATGGCGGCAACTAAGGAAGCCATGGAAGATGCAGGCATTGATATTGAGAAAGAGGATCCCTTCCGTGTGGGTGTTGCGATCGGCTCGGGTATCGGAAGCCTTCAGGCAATAGAGAGGGAGCATGTGAAGCTTCTTGAGAAGGGACCCAATAAGGTAAATCCTCTCTTTATCCCTATGCTTATAAGTAACATGGCATCCGGTAATGTTTCGATCGCATTCGGCCTTAAGGGTAAGAGTATAGATGTTGTCACTGCATGTGCAACAGGTACCAATTCAATCGGTGAGGCATTCAGGACAGTTCAGTACGGTGATGCCGATATAATGGTTGCCGGCGGATGCGAGGCTTCCATAACACCCACGGGAGTTGCAGGTTTCACAGCACTTACTGCATTATCGACAGTTGATGATCCCGCCGCCTGCTCACTTCCCTTTGATAAGAGAAGGTCAGGCTTTGTGATGGGTGAGGGTGCCGGTATAGTGATCCTGGAAGAACTTGAACACGCCAAGGCAAGAGGCGCTAAGATATATGCGGAAGTTACAGGCTATGGGTGCTCTTCGGATGCCTACCATATCACATCACCTGCAGAAGATGGCTCAGGTGCAGCTGCTGCAATGCTTAATGCATTAAAGGACGGAGGAGTCGATCCTTCTGATCTTACATACATCAATGCGCACGGGACAGGAACCCACCATAATGATCTTTTCGAGACCAGAGCAATTAAGCTTGCCTTCGGTGGTCACGCTAAGGACCTTAAGATCAATTCGACAAAGTCAATGGTTGGCCACCTTCTGGGTGCAGCCGGTGCGGTTGAGTTCATCACCTGTGTTAAGGAGATAAATGACAGCTTCATCCATGCAACCGTAGGTTATGCGCAGCAGGATGAGGAGATAGATCTTGATTATTGTAAGGAAGCAGTAAGCGGTGTGGATCTTAAGCATGCCCTTTCGAATTCACTCGGATTCGGCGGCCACAATGCATCACTTCTCGTGTCTAAGTATGCATAAGCTACGGACATCGTGCCATGGGGACGGTTCTTTT
>JBGUQP010000473.1:0-9091 GCA_045131145.1 Lachnospiraceae bacterium
TATCTCATGACCCTGTCGGCATCCACAGCCTGTGCTTCCCGCTTTAACTGCAAAAGATTTTCTACCGACATATCAATGACTTCTTCGATCTCATCCTCTTCCGAGGTTTTTACCAGCATGAGATTACGTAAATACCAGGTAAAGTCGATAACAAACTGACCTAGTTCCCTTCCCTGTATCACCACTTCGTCAAGGATGCTTACAGCACTCTTTACATCTCTTGCTATAACGGCACACAAAAGGTCCGAAAAAACCTTGGTGTCAACAGCCCCCAGCACTTCAAGCACCTTATCGTAAGTAAGAGTCTGTCCGAAGTAAAAGGAATTACACTGGTCCATAAGGCTTAGAGCATCTCTCAGCGCCCCGTCGGCTGATTTTGCAATATATCTTATTGCCTTTTCCTCAACATCGATACCCTCTCCCTGCGCTAGTTCATGAAGCCTTTCCGATATGGTATCCACCGATATCCTCTTAAAGTCATATCTCTGGCATCTTGACAGGATAGTCACGGGTATCTTATGTACTTCCGTTGTGGCGAGAATGAAGATAACGTAGGAAGGCGGTTCTTCAAGAGTCTTAAGCAGGGCATTGAACGCTCCGGTTGAGAGCATATGCACCTCATCGATTATATAGACCTTGTATCTTCCTTCCGTTGGGGAGTAGGTAACCTCATCCCTTATCTCTCTTATATTGTCAACACCGTTATTAGATGCCGCATCAATCTCGATCACATTCATGGAGGTCCCGTCGGCTACAGCCATACAGCTTTTGCACTTACCGCACGGATTTCCGTCGATGGGATTCTCACAGTTGACTGCCCTTGCCACTATCTTGGCAACAGAGGTCTTGCCTGTTCCCCTGGTACCGCAGAACAGGTAGGCGTGTCCGATACGGTCGTGAATTATTTGATTTTTAAGGGTAGTCACTATTGCATCCTGCCCCTTGACATCCGTAAACTTATCGGGCCGCCATTTCCTGTACAGTGCGGTATAAGACATACTTCCTCCAATTTAAATCCTTAGTCACCAAAGCTTATTCCGAGCAGCTTGGCTTCCTTTATTATCGTAGCGTCCGGAGATACGTATTTAAGCTTGCCTGCCACTTCATCCAGCGGAACCTTAACTATCTCCCTGTTCCTGTAACCTACCATGAATCCGTACTCACCCTTCATGATAAGGGCTCCGGCCTCTGCACCAAGACGGCTTGCAAATACCCTGTCATAAGCACAGGGAGTGCCGCCTCGCTGGGTATGACCCGGAACGGTTACCCTTATTTCCTGGCCCGTTCTCTTCTGGAGCTCATCGGCTATTTCATAGGAAACCGAAGGGTACTTGCTCTTCTCCATGTATTCCTTAAGCTCTTTCTTGCTCATCTTGGCCTTCTGCTTGCTTATCGCACCCTCGGCAACAGCAAGGATGGTAAAGGTACTTCCCCTCTTAACCCTCAGGTTTATCGCATCAACGATCTTATCCATGTCATAAGGTATCTCGGGAATAAGGATAATATCGGCACCGCCGGCTATTCCGGCATTAAGTGTGAGCCATCCAACCTTGTGTCCCATAACTTCGACAATGAACACGCGTCCGTGTGAAGATGCCGTTGTATGGATACAGTCGATGCAGTCTACCGCTATATCAACCGCACTCTGGAAACCGAAGGTCATATCGGTTCCGAAGAGGTCATTATCAATGGTTTTGGGAAGGGTTATAATGTTCAGTCCTTCCTGACTTAAAAGGTGGGCGGTTTTGTGCGTTCCGTTACCTCCAAGAACGACCAGGCAGTCAAGATTCAGATTATAATATGTCTGCTTCATTGCCGCAACCTTGTCAAGACCGTTTTCATCAGGCTCTCTTATAGTCTTGAAAGGTGTTCTTGATGTACCGAGTATTGTTCCGCCTCGTGTCAGAATGCCCGAGAAATCCTTAAATTCGAACTTCCTGTAATCATGGTATATAAGTCCCCTGTAACCATTGTTGAAACCATAGATCTCAACCTGATCACCACCAAGTGTATACCACAGGGATTTAACAACACCCCTCATTGCAGCATTAAGTGCCTGGCAGTCACCGCCGCTTGTTAACATACCGATTCTCTTCATAACCCTTCTCCTTTCTATTCCTTTTATTTTATTTTTTCTTCTATTGCGGAAACCAGTTCTCCCACATTTTTCATCTTAACCACTGTTTTCATGTCGAATCTTATATCAAATTCTTCTTCAACCGCATCCATCAGTGTTATGTGTATAAGGCTGTCCCAGCCCTCCACATCGGCTGCCGTGGTCTGATCACTCACCGTGATGTCCTCCCTGTCGAATACATCGCGGAATACCTCATTTAATCTTTCATATATCTCTTCCCTGTTCATATCTGTCCCCTTTCTCTTTAATCCTGATTCACGCTTATATAATGATTCTTATTCTCGTAATCATCTTCCACGGTAAACTCCCAGGTCCTGTTACCTTCTTCATCTTCCCCGATCAGTGTAAATCCCATCAGCGCATAAAAGTCCTTAACCATCTTGTTTTTGGCGGTAGGATAGTAATAACCCCTTATAGTCCTGATCCCGGCCTTTTCCGCCTTATGTACCAGCTCGTCCATCATGGCAAACTCCATATCCCTCTTAAGGACTCTGCAGCTCATGATCCATAAGTCCATATCGAGTACATCCCCGTTTTTATGTCCTATCACCACGGAAACAACACCGTTATCACCGAACTTATCCTCCAGCTTCCCATATATATCAATATAATCATCCGAATCTGCTATCTCTTCTATTTCTGCTCTTGTATACCGTCTTGTTGTAAGGTTGAACTGGTTGCTCTTGTTGCTTAACTGGGCGATCCTCTCCATATAGATCGGTTCAAAAGACTTTATCGTACCCTTCATTTCAAGAGACTTAAGATAGTCGCCATAATTATCGAAACTTGCCTCAAGCCGGGCCCTCTTGGCGTTCTCCTTATACATCTCATTACGCTTGGCATCATCTGCCGAGAGGTTGGTAACCTCGAAAAATCCCGAATGGTCGATAACCCTTATGTAGTCCTCGACACTTCCTATCTCCGGCGACACCACATGAAGCTGACTCCTTACGATCTCACGCTCTGCGGGATTGTCATCGACAAATACAAAGGATTCGGGAAGGAGATTAAGCTCACCTGCCATATCCGCAAGGTTTTTGCTCTTGGGATCCCAATTAGCCTTTATTACGATAAAGTCATCCGGCTTAAGTACTCCGTCAGGGTGATTGAGTCCTCCTATGGCGTTCTCTTCTTCATTTTTGGAACATACATTAAGTATAACTCCTATATCCTTAAGTTCCTTCAGATAACCCTGGAATTCCGAATAAACCTGACCCATTGATGTCTCGGGCCCTATCTCGATACCTTCGACACCGTCGTCTCCGACTATTCCGCCCCAGAGAGTGTTGTCAAGGTCAAGAGCCAGTGCCTTCTTGTTCTTGCCGTAGATTGACTTGATGATATTGCTCAGATTATATGCAAGTGTCGGGATCGCTTCCATAGACAGTGCGTATTTGTACATATGCCAGTAAAGAGGGTCCGACCACTTATCAAGGCCATATGCCGCTGACAGGTAATTGATATCCTGGATAAAGAAATCCTTATGGTCCCTTGCATAAGCGGCAAACATCTCATTGAGCCTGTTTATGTAGTTGACCCTTCCATGGATATCGGTAGCATCTGCATTACCCAACATCCTGTAAAAAGGGTACTCGAAGTTGTTCTGGATAACCGGGCAATGATAGGTGTTTTCTATCTTACCCCACATCATATGAAAATGATCATAGTCAGCAGCCAGCAGCCCGTTTACTTCCTCTTCATTCATGGATAGAACGGGATACTGCCTTATGTTCCTGTTACTTGTATGTATATAGATTATATCCGGGGCAAACTCTTTAAGCTCCGGATTATCAAACATTACATCCTCCCAGTACTGGGCATATTCACACTCATAAAACTCAGGCCTTATTCCCCGGTCGAGCAGAAAGAGCTCGAGGATCATGATTATGTCATGGGTGGTCGAACCTCCGAGTACTGCGATCTTTTTATCAATAAAACCTGTTCCTTCGTCAAGCAGCTGTCTCTTTATTGATTTCTTTTTCTTTATTATGTATCTGCTGTCAAAGGGATATTGTAATTCCTGCATCTGGATATCGGGTCCTTCCTGCTATCAAAAATAATACATTCTCAGTATACTTGATTTTAAACTTTATTTCAATTGATTACTGTATTATACTTATGAAGTGATATTCGGTGATATACCTTTCATAATATGAAAAAAGTGCTTAAGATCCTCGGAGGAATGCTTTTGGTCGTCCTGCTTGCAGGTCTTTTATTTTTCGGCATTCTGACCGTAACAGAATACAGACCTTCAGCCCGTGAAGTCCTTACCAAAGCCCATGAGACGGATCCCGTCCTTAAGGAAGGTGATTCTCTGACCATCGTGAGCCAGAACTGTGGTTACGGAGCACTGGGTGATAATGCCGATTTCTTCATGGACGGAGGAACAAACGTCTATACAGCCAATAAAGACCGTGTTCTTTTGAATCTATCCGGTATTGTAGAGACGTTAAACGAAACAGACGCGGATATTATTTTTATGCAGGAGGTTGATATTAACTCCTCAAGGTCTTATGGAATAGATGAGCGTGAATATTTAAGAGAGGCTATGGATGAAGCAGATGAATCATTTGCTTATAATTACAATGTTCTTTACGTACCTTATCCCATACCTCCGATCGGTCATGTGGAGAGCGGCCTCTATACCTTAAGCCGCTATGAATTTGATTATGCCGAAAGGATATCCCTGCCCTGTCCCTTTAAATGGCCGGTACGTTTAGCCAACCTTAAAAGGTGTCTGCAGGCAATGCGTATCCCTCTTGAAAACACGGAAAAAGAACTGGTTCTTGTAAATCTGCACCTGGAGGCCTTCGATAACGGAGAAGGAAAGACCGCCCAGACTAAAGAACTTGCTTCATTTTTGCAGACGGAAGCTGACAAGGGCAATTATGTTATAGCCGGAGGAGATTTTAACCAGGTCTTTTCCAATGTTAAAAACCCATATCCCGTTTATGAAGGCAACTGGCAGCCCGGACTTATCAACACTGATGCTTTTTCATCCGGCTTTTCATTTCTCATGGATACTTCAAACCCATCCTGCAGGAGTCTTATAAAGCCCTACGAAGGTGAGGATGAAAGTGTATTCTCTTTCTATCCGATCGACGGATTTATCGTATCGGATAATATTAGAGTTGATTCAGTTGAAACAATTCAAAAGGATTTTGTTGACTCTGATCATAATCCCGTAAAGATCACGGTCACCATTCCCGAGGGTTCAGCCTCCCGCTGAAGTCATTTTTCCAGCTTCCCATACAGCAATTTAAGCAGGTTATCTCTTGATGTGGATTTAAGCATATATCCGTCGGGTTTTAGCGACATTACACGTTCCACGGCCTCTTTTGTTCCCACACCCGTAAGGAAGATAACCGGAATGTTCTCGGTGGCAGGCTCCTGCTTAAGCATCTGGAGAACCTGCGGTCCGTCAACTACAGGCATTTCATAATCAAGCAGGATCAGGTCAACCTGATTCTTCAAAAGGAACTTGATCGCCTGCATGCCTGCTGTCACGATATCCGTCTGGTATTCGTTTCCGATCCATTCCTTTATCATCTTGGCATACGAAGGATCATCATCGACAATAAGTATCCTCTTTTTTGACCCTGCAGATCCGGGTGCCTTGACAGCACTTTCTATCGCAGGCTGCAAAACATTCATTTCTATGGGTCTGTCAACCCATGCATAATCACCGATCATCGGAACCCTGTTAAACAGGTCGGCCCGATCCTTCTCTTCTCCTATGATGATCATGTTCCTGCCGCTTTGGTTAACCTTGTCGCAGATATACTTAAGTTCTTCCAGTTTATCCTTCATATCGAGAATATTACTGGGAAGATAAAGGAGAAAAAGATCTGTACTTGCAGCCATATCCCTTATTACTTCAAATCCATCCGAAAGAATGGATGCCTTATATCCCGCATCGTTTAACTTTCTCTCTATGCCTTTTACAACAACACTGTACTGCATTACTACCAGAACAAGATTTTTCTGTTCTTCACTCATATCTGATCCTCCTGTTTGATCATTAGGCTATATTTCAATCCATACCCTTTAAAACCGCTGCAGCCGCTTCCTTTTGTATATCCGGATTAAATGAGAGCATGGGTGTTATATCCCTTCCGCGTATCCTGCGGTCCGTATAGTTTCGGGTAAGCTTTATCAGCAGCGGAACATGTATTATAAGGCCTATCAGGTTAGGGATCATCATAAGACCGTTGAAGGTATCCGAAATATCCCATGCCAGATTGGATTCCATAACCGCTCCGAAAACTATAAGAAGTATAAATATAAATCGGTATATCCTGCCACAGGTGACCCCAAGAAGGTATTCTGTTACCTTTGCCCCATAATAAGACCAGCCGAGTACCGTTGTAAAGGCAAATAAGGTGATCGATAAGACAACAAACCATTCACCCGGTTTCCCGAGAAAGGCTGCGAATGATTCGGCAACAAGAGTCGCATCATTAACACTTTCTTCCACAAGGCCTGTATTAAGATCTATCTTGCCCGACCCAAGCACAACCAGCGCTGTTAAGGTACAAATGACCATTGTATCCAGAAAAACCTCGGCAATGCCCCACATTCCCTGGCGTACCGGTTCCCTTACGCAGCTGTTGCTGTGTACCATTACGGATGAGCCAAGCCCTGCTTCATTTGAAAAAACACCCCTTTTACACCCGTTTTTTATGGTATTAAAGGCTATCTGAACTGCGGTTCCCGCAGCACCTCCCTTTATCGCGGCAGGACCCAGTGCAAACTTGAATATCGACAAAAAGATTACAGGAAGCTTTGAAATATTGAGCAGTATGATGATAACACATCCAACAATATATACTATTGACATAAAAGGGATGAGTTTTTCCGAAACTGCTGCAAGACGCCTGAACCCGCCAAGTATAATACCGGCAGCAATAAGCATCAGGATAATTCCTATCAGCAATTCGGCCTTGGGCACGCCCATGAACAGGTCACTCTTCATTCCATTCAGGAAGGTTGCCTCAAAATTAATGGTTATCTTATTGATCTGTCCCATATTGCCGATACCAAAAGAAGCCAGTACCGTAAAAATGCAGAACAGAATGCCCAGTACTTTTCCTATTACCCTGCAATGCTTTATTGAACCAAGGCCGTCTTCAAGATAATACATGGGGCCACCTGACCACGCACCCTCTGAATTGCGGCGTCTGTAGTATAATCCCAGAACATTTTCCGAATACTTTACCATCATTCCGAAAAAGGCAGCGACCCACATCCAGAATACAGCCCCGGGTCCACCCAGGCATATGGCTGTGGAAACACCGGCAATATTTCCGGTTCCGATGACCGCACACAGGGCAGTACAAAAAGTTCGAAACTGGGACAGGGCACCGGCATCGTTTATGATCCTCCCTTCCTTGTTCATGATCCCGAAGGTTTTCATAAACCAGTGTCGCAAGTGAGTTACCTGAAATACCCCTGTAATGATGGTACATATAAGTCCGGTTCCAAGAAGCAGTGATATCCCGAAGGTTCCCCATGCAAACCCGTTTATTTTGTCGTTTATACTGATAACAGTATCCATATTTTTATCCTAATATTTCACAGTATACGAGTGTCTGGTTAAGGAGCTGATAAGCTACTTCACCGAAGGTAACAGGACCTGTATACGGCGGTATCTTCTGACCATTTAGGTTTCCAAACTGATAATTCAGTATACAGTTGCAGGATATAACGGGATTACGGGCTCCGGCTTCGTTGATCCTCTCTCTGAACTGTGCGCCGTAATCATTCACTTCCACTGCAAACCGGTATTCTATATTCCTAAAGACCGGTGCATAGAAGCTTACTTCCGCATCTGTAACCTCCTTAATGGATGTATTGATATATGAACCGTTATAATCCGCTACAAGCGGCATTTTTATATCTATACCCTTTTTTCTTATATATTCCGAAAAGTTAACTTCCTGCCCGTTTACAGTGCATTTTGTAACTCTTAATTCATTGTCGTTAAACTGGATCACAGGATCTGTCTTATCATCCGAGAAGATGTTTATCATATTTATCATGGCACTCTTTCCTTCGGGAAGCTTAATGTACATTGCCACCGCTTTATCAGTATATGACTCTCCTGTTATACCGTTATAAACCCTGGCTGTTCCTCCGGTTTCAAGGTCAAACCCCGATATCCATCCTATAGTGGGATGCATTAACAGTTCTTCAACTTCGGGAGCTTCCTTGGCATACTTTGTTGCAACCTGTGACCCATATGGAATGATCAGCATGGTCAGACCATTTTCGTAGCATTCCTCAACAATTTGAAAGATGTTGTATTTTCCGTAAGCTTCTACCCTTATCTCCTCGGCATAATCGATCTCATTCACAAAGAGTCTCTCTTTTGTTAAGATTCCACCCTCTTCACTGATAAAATATGGTGTTGTTCCTCCTATCCAGTTGCCCTTCGGGAGTTGTTTTAACAGTGAATCATCCGCCGCAATATGCAAAACTTTTCCTTCATTTATCAAACGTACTGTATCTTCCAGTTTAATAAGCATATCCTTTTCCTCCTTAGTCTTTCTTCAGTTTCTTAAAGTGCGGCTATATTAGCCAGATCAACCTTGGCAACTATTGGATACTTTGCCAGAAACTCCTCCATTTCCTTCATACACGTCTCCATATCCACAGAATCTGCCTTAAGTCTCTTCTGCATTTTGGAGATCAGCATATTGAAAGCAAGATTTGTTGATGTGTATTTCAACTCCCCATGCAGTATCTTCTCCAGTTTTTCCCTAACTATCACGTCCATAAATCTCCTCCTTTACCCAATAGCCTCTATTATTCCGTCATAATCAAGACGTTCTGCTTTCTCACGTACAAGATTGAATTTATCCTTTTCCGAAGCAGGTATTGCATACTCCCCTATTTCTTTCAGTATTTCTTCGATCATATCACTGTTCATATCTTCTGCCGCATTACGTAGCT